>JBKPAS010000121.1:0-5676 GCA_046744265.1 Actinomycetota bacterium | reverse complement strand
GATCGAGGGCGCGGCCGTGGGCCTCGCCCACGTGATCGGCCTCGGCTCGGCCTGCGGCGTGCACATCCTCGAGAAGGCCGCCTGATCGTCCGGGGGCCGGCGTCCGACGCCGGCCCCCGTCGACTCAGTCGAGGCGGACGGTGGCGGTGCCGGTGAGCACCGTCTCGCCCCGCTGGTTGCGGGTGACGATGCCGATGTCGGCCGACCCGTCGTCGACGGACTCGACCGTCGCCGTGGCCGTCAGCGTGTCGCCGGGCCAGACCTGGGCGACGAACCGGGCGCCGAAGGCGGTCAGCCGCTCGACACCGACCCAGTCGGTGAGCACCCGGCCGGTCATGCCCATCGTGAGCATGCCGTGGGCGAACACGGTGGGGTAGCCGGCCACCTTGGTGGCGAACACCTCGTCGGTGTGCAGCGGGTTGTAGTCGCCGGAGGCGCCGGCGTACTGGACGATCTGGGTGCGGGTCAGGTCGTCGACGACCACCGCCTCGCGGCTGTCGCCGACCTGCAGGGTCACGGTCATCAGGCCTCCTGCTCGACGACGCGCTCGGTGCGCACGGCGACGCCCGTGGCGGTGACCACGAGCTCGCCGTCCTGGTCGCGGAACTCGGTGACGTGCTCGGCGAACTGCAGCGTGCCACCGCGGCGGCCGGTCTTCGTCCACGTCTTGCCGGGCCGGGTCGTCGCCGTGAGGACGTCGCCCGCGCGCACCGGCCGGTGGTACTCGTAGCGCTGCTCGGCGTGCAGGCCGGTGCCGCCCCCGCCGCCACCGCTACGCCCACCGTCGTCGCCGCCCTCGCCCCTCGGCGACCGGGTCGCCCCCGATGGGGTCGACCCCGAGCCGAACCACGGCTTCCCGGGCTTGGGCCGCAGCGGGTAGTCGGGGTCGAACTGGGCGCTGGCCTGGACGAACGTGGGCGGCGCCAGGTCTGTCCTCGGCTCGGGCTCGCCGATGGCCCGCTCGAACATCAGGATGTGCCCGGATGCGACCGGGAACTCGATCGCCTTGTCGGCCATGTCAGCCTCCCATCGGGTTGCCGAGGTCGAACGGCACCTCGGCGAACTTGGCGGCCTGGATCTCGAGGTCCTCGACCGACCACCGGCCCTCGGTCTCGACCTTGTCGATGATCGCCCACGGCTGGAACAGGTGGACCTGCCCGCCCACGACGAAGAACACCCGCCCGTTGATCGGGCAGTGCTCGGTCGACAGGTAGGCCACGAACGGCGACACGTTGCCCGGCGCAAGCGGTCCCTCGGCCGGGTCGGGCTCGACCTGCTGATCAGCGCCGGCCAGCCCGGCGGTCAGCCGGGTGAGGGCGGCGGGGGCGATGGCGTTCACCCGCACGCCGTAGCGGGACAACTCCTGCGCGGCGATGATCGTGAGCGCCCCGATGCCCATCTTGGCGGCGCCGTAGTTGGTCTGGCCGACGTTGCCGAACAGGCCGGACGTCGACGACGTGTTGACGACGGCCCGCTTGGCCTCGTTGCCGGCCTTCGTCTGGTCGCGCCAGTAGCCGGCGGCGTGGCGGAGCGGGGCGAAGTGGCCCTTGAGGTGGACCTTGATCACGGCGTCCCACTCGTCCTCGCTCATGTTCACGAGCATGCGGTCGCGCAGGATGCCGGCGTTGTTGACCAGCACGTGCAGGTCGCCGAACGCCTCCACCGCCGTGTCGATCAGGCGCTTGGCGCCGTCCCAGTCGGTGACGTCGTCGTGGTTGGCGACCGCCTCGCCGCCCGCGGCCCGGATCTCCGCGACGACCTGGTTGGCGGGCGAGGCGTCAGCCCCTGTCCCGTCGGGGTTGCCGCCCAGGTCGTTGACCACGACCTTGGCCCCCTCGGCGGCGAACAGCAGCGCGTGCTCGCGCCCCAGGCCCCGGCCGGCCCCGGTGATCACCGCGACCCGGTCCTTCAACGTGTTCATCGGCTCGGTCCCCTCCCTCGTCCGGCTATTACGTGCACTCTATTTCGCACCGGTCGGTCGGCCGCCAGCTCAGGGCGCGACCGACCCCAGGTCCTGCATACCGGTGGGTGTGTGGCGGCCGATCGTGCCGTGCTCGAAGATGCCGTAGCCGGTCTGCCCGTCGCAGGTCGCCTGGGCCACGTGGTCGATCGGCCCCCACGGCAGCTTGGCCTGCACCTCGGCGTCGGCGTGGTCGTAGGTCAGCACGCGGGTCCACGACTCGCCCATCCACCGGCCGTGGCTCCAGTCCGCGTCGCCGAGCCCGTAGCCCGGCCCCAGGTGCAGGGGGATGCCGGGGGACAGGTCGAGCTCGATCTCCAGCGGCTTGCGGTCGACGGTCTTGACGCGCAGCACGGCCCGGTCGGGGTAGCGGGTGCCGGACCGGTACTCGATGTCGACCTCGGGCCAGCCCAACTGCTCGGTCCGCCGCCCGGTGGCCGACGGCCAGAACCGCACGGCGTAGTTGAGGGTGCGGAACCCGCCGGGGTCCTCGTCGACCATGACGTGTACGCCGAAATCCTCGAACTTGAGCGGCGACCACAGGTACCAGATGCCCGGCGGCTTGGGGGACGGCTTGCCGGCCGGGGGCGCCTCGCCGACCGGGCGGATGCCCCACGAGCGGTCCCGGGTGCCGGTCCAGCGGTCGGGGTCGACGGTGATCGTCTCGCCCGCCACCCGCAGCTCGCCCCGCCAGGTGCCGATCTGCGCGTACCGGCAGCCCTCGAGCAGCACGCCGTTCGCCGGGCCGCCGTACTTGACGTGCTGCGGCTCGCGCTGGGGCTCGTAGTCGGACTCGAACCACAGGTCGAACCCGACACCATGCTCACCGCCGTGCTCGTCGGCGTCGCCGGTCAGGTGCAGCCGGCGGAACGGCTCGACGACCTCGATGCGGTAGGGACCGACCTGCTGCGACAGCTTGTCGGCCGGCCGCACGCCGGAGGTCTGCAGGCTCCACTGCCTGTCGCCGCGGCGGACCGACATGAACGCGTCGATCACGCCGAGGTTGGGGTAGACGCCGAGGCCTGTCAGGAAGCACGTGCCGTCGTCGTGGCTCACGCCCTGGTGGATGCACCGGTCGTAGGCGTTGCGGTCGGCCGTGGCCACGTACGCCATCGACATCGGCACCTGGTGGATCGGGTGCTCGTCGAGCGGGTCGAGTTCCATCGCCCGAACCTACGGGACCTACGGGACGATGCGCTCACCCTGCCGCACCAGGCGGAACCACTTGTAGCCGTAGCGGCCGAGTTCGAGCTCGACCGCGGTGCCCTCGACCGCGTGGGACTGGGCGTCGACGAGGTCGTCGAGGGCCACCACGTCCCGGTCGGACTCCTCGTCCAGCTCCAGCCGCACCCGGCACGGCTCGGCCGAGACGTTGTGCGCGGCCAGCACCGAGGCGCCCTCCCAGTCGCACCGGTGGGCGAGCACCGTGTCGGCGTCGTTGTCCACCACCCGGAACGACCCGAACCCCAGCTCGGGCGTCTCCTTGCGCCGCCGCAGCATGCGCTCGAACCAGGTGAGCAGCGAGGACTGGTCGCGCCGCGGGTCGGCGACGTTGACGTGCTCGGGCGCGTAGTCCCCGGTCCCGAGCGGTACGGGGAAGCGCGACGGGTCGGCGGTCGAGAACCCCGCGCCCGGCCCGGAGGACCACTGCATCGGGGTGCGCACCGCACTTCGTCCCTTCACGGCCAGGTTCTCGCCCATGCCGATCTCCGCGCCGTAGAACAGCACGGGCGTGCCCGGCAGCGACAGGAGCAGGCTGTAGGCCATCGCGATGCGGTCGCGGTCGCCGCCGAGCATCGGCGGCAGGCGGCGCCGCAGCCCCCGGCCGTACGCCTTCATGTCCTCCTCGGGACCGAACGCGGCGAACACCTCGTCGCGCTCCTTCTCCGACAGCTGGTCGAGCGTCAGCTCGTCGTGGTTGCGCAGGAACGTGGCCCACTGCGAGTCGAACGGCACCGCGGGCAGGTCCCGCAGCGCCTGCTCGACCGGCCTGGCGTCCTGGCGGGCCAGCGCCAGCCACACCCGCTGCATGACCGAGAAGTTGAAGACCAGGTGCAGCTCGTCGCCGTCGTCGCCGAAGTAGGCGCGCTGCTGGTCGGGCGGCATGTTGACCTCGCCGAGCATCACCGCGTCGCCCCGCCGGCGGGACAGGAACGACCGCAGCTCGCGCAGGTACTCGTGCGGGTCGACGTCGGGCGCGTCCTCGATGCCCTGCAGCTCGATGAGGAACGGCACGGCGTCGACCCGGAACCCGCTCACGCCCAGCTCGAGCCAGAAGCCGACGATGCGGGCGATCTCGTCGCGCACCGCCGGGTTGGCCACGTTGAGGTCGGGCTGGTGGGCGTAGAACCGGTGCATGTAGTACTGCTCGGTCTTCTCGTCCCACTCCCAGGTGCCGTGCTGCTCGCCCGGGAACACCTCTTGCATCTTGGGTTCCTTGGCCGGGTCGTCGGCCCACACGTACCAGTCGCGGTACGGCGACGAGCGGTCGGATCGGGCCGCCTCGAACCACGGGTGCTGGTCCGACGTGTGGTTCACGACCAGGTCGATGATGACCCTGATGCCCTTCTCGCGGGCGGTGCGGACCAGCTCGACGAACCGCCCGAGCGTGCCGAAGCGGGGGTGGACACCGTAGAAGTCGGTCACGTCGTAGCCATCGTCGCGGCCCGGCGACGGCTGGAACGGCATGAGCCACAGCACGGTCACGCCGATGCCCGCCAGGTAGTCGAGCCGGTCCGTGAGCCCGACCAGGTCACCGCACCCGTCGCCGTCGCCGTCGAGGAACGTCTCGACGTCCACGCAGTAGACGACGCCGTTCTTCCACCACTGGTCGCCGGTCGAGCTGACCCTCATGGCCGGCGGACCACCTCCCACAGCCGGTCGCCGGCCGACAGAACGGTCGTCCACGCCTGCCGGGGGAGCCCGGCGAGCGACTGGCGCTGGCCCATGCCGCCCTCGAGGTCGCCGAAGATGCCCCGCGCGCCGTGGTCGGCGCCCGGCGGGTCGTCGACGGGGTGCCACAGGTCGTGGGGCCGGTCGGGGTCGGCGTGGTCGTCGGTCTGCTGGGACGCGATGGCGGTGCGGGCGACGTAGTGGTCGACGACCCCGGGGGCCACTTTGTTGGCCAGGACCAGGAACGTGTTGAACGACCCGAGGATCTTCTGGCGCCGTGGGTGCAGGGCGGCCCGGACGATCGAGCGGGCGGCGACCTCGGGTGCGTACACCGGCGGCACCGGGCGGGGGTGCTTGGGCAGGCGGTTGAGGCACCAGCCGAACTGGGGCGTGTTGACCGCCGGCAGGTGGACCATCGAGACGCGCACGTGGCTGCCCTCGGCCAGCAGTTCGGCCCGGACCGCCTCGGTGAAGCCACGGCAGGCGAACTTCGAGCCACAGTAGGCGGCCTGCAGCGGGATGGCCCGGAAGGCCAGCGCCGAGCCGACGTTCACGATCGACCCCCGGTCGCGCGGCCGCATGCGGCGCAGGGCGGCCTGCGTGCCGAACACCTGGCCGAGGTAGGTGACCTCTGTGGCCCGCTGGAACTCCTCCGCGGTGACGTCCCAGCTACGGGCGAACACGGTGGTCATGGCGTCGTTCACCCACACGTCGATCGGCCCCAACTCCCGCTCGATCTGGTCTGCGGCGGCCTCGACGGACTTGGCGTCGGCGACGTCCGTGGGCAGCGCGAGCGCCCGCCCGCCGGCGGCCTCGACGTCGGC
>JBKPAS010000099.1:0-5900 GCA_046744265.1 Actinomycetota bacterium | reverse complement strand
GACCTGGACGGTCACGTCGCTGACCTCGCTGCGTACCCACAGGTCCGCGTAGCCGGCGCCGGCGACCACCAGGTTGTCGGTGAGCGGTTGGGTGAGGTACGAGAGCTCGTGGCCGGGGCCGGGCCGGGTCCAGTCGGCCGTGTCCCACACCCGGGCCAGCAGCGGGTACTCGCCAGTGCCGCCGAACAGCGTCATCGAGCCGGCGTCGGGGTCGAACCGGAAAGAGTCGGCGCCGGCCGCGGAGGGCGGCTGGTCCCCCAGCGACTCGTCGGGCCCGAGGTACCACCGCGCGGGGCGGACGTCGGGCGACGGCCAGCTCGGCAGCGCCAGCTCGAACGTGCCGCCCGGCTCGCCGACCTCGTTGGCGCCGGCGCCGCTCTCGAACACGACCCGCACGGGCTCCTCGGCCTCGTAGGCGGCGCGGGCGGCGGCGTAGTCGTCGCCGAAACGGTCGTACAGGCGGTCGGGCTCGAGCGTCGCATCCTGCAGGTCGAAGCTGTCGGCGAGCACGGCCGGGGCCGCCGCCCGGACCAGCGGGTTCAGCCGGGGGACCCGCTCGGCCACGTACAGCTCGAGGAACTCGAACCAGCGCATGATGTTGACCGGCCCGTAGCCGTCGGGGTGGCGGCCGTTCCACAACCCGACCCGCAGCACCGGTGCGTGGTCGAAGTGGTCGAGCATCTCGGTGAACTGGGGCCCCGTCTGCTCGTCCTGGAACGCGCCGGTGATGAACACCGGGTCGTCGACCTGGTGGACCAGCTCGCGCAGGTCGCGGGCCGCGGCCATCGGATGGTAGAAGTTCAGCGCCCGCCCGAACGAGCGAAAGTCCGGGTTCTGGTTGCGCAGCACCTGGTGGGCGGCGCACACCTGGTCGCCCTCGGCGATGCGCCGGGTCACCCAGCTCGTCCCGCCCGGGGCGGACTCGCGCTCGCGGGCCGCCAGCCACTGCTCGGTGAAGCCGCTGTTGTAGATGCCGCCGGGCCACTGCTCGAGCCAGGGGTCGGCGATCACCGACTGGGGCGTGACCGCGGCCAGGTGCGGCGGCCGGGTGGCCGCCACGTACAGCTGCGAGATGCCCGAGTACGACAGCCCCACCATGCCCACGTGGTGGTGGAGCACCCACGGCTGGCGGGCCACGGTCTCGATCACGTCGTAGCCGTCGGCCGCCTGCGCCGGATTGAACACGTCGAACACGCCGCCCGAGCAGCCCGTGCCCCGCATGTTGACCGACACGGTGGCGTAGCCCATGGACCGGGCGAGGCGGGCGCCCGGCTCCTCGGACCGGGGGTTCGACGGGCCGTAGCCGGAGTACTCGACGACGGTCGGGTACGGCCCGGGGCCGTACAGGGCCGAGTCGGGGAGCCGAACCATGGCGCTGAGCTTCACGCCGTCGCGCATCTCCAGGTACTGGAAGCCGTCCTCGGGGGTCGTGCCGGGCTTGGGGTTGCCGAGGACGTCGAGCTCGACGCCGGTCAGGTGCTGGCGGTCGTAGAGCGCGGGGTCGGGGACGTCGTCGCGGCCGAGGACGTGCATGCGCTGTGTCGCCAGCGCGGGGTCGGCCGAGTCGTCGCGGACGACGTAGATCCCGGCGGTGACGACGCCCCCGTCCTGCACGTCGCCGAGGTCGGTGAGGTCGAGGTCGGGGCCCGACTGCACGGCCGTGTGCCGGCCGGGCAGGTAGGCGAAGTGCGCCTGGCCGGCGTCGTCGGCCAGCAGGGTGAGCAGGCGGTGGGGACGCCGGTCCGGCGGGTCGCCGGGACCGCGGCCGTACAGCGTCAGTGGCTCGTGCGGGTCGGCGCCGGCGACCGTGAGCTGCTCGACCCCGGCCCGGACCTGCCACGGCGCAGCGACCGTGCCCTGCAGGACGCCCTCGAACCCGTCGGGCCGGTCCCCCGGGATCGTCCCGACACCGCCGGGCTGCGGCTCGCAGGCCGCCGCGCCGAGCCCCACCACGACCGCCACCAACCCGGCCACCAGTCGCCGCATCCGTCCCCCTCCGTGTTGCGACCGCCCCAAGCTTGTTGCGGGGTCGATGTCGCTGACACCAACCCCGCGTCGCACCTTCCTAGCCGAGGCTTACCCGAGGCGCTCGATGATCGTGGCGTTGGCCATGCCGCCGCCCTCGCACATCGTGAGAAGGCCGTAGCGGCCCTGGGTCCGCTCGAGCTCGTTGAGCAGCGTGGACAGCAGCTTGGCGCCCGAGCACCCGAGCGGGTGGCCGAGGGCGATGGCGCCGCCGTTCACGTTGACCTTGCTCATGTCGGGGTTGAGCTCCTTCTCCCAGGCCAGCACGACCGAGGCGAACGCCTCGTTGATCTCGACCAGGTCGATGTTGTCGAGCGTCAGCCCCGCCTTCTCGAGCACCTTGTGGGTGGCGGGGATCGGGCCGGTGAGCATCATCACCGGGTCCACCCCGGCCAGGGCGAAGGCGTGGAACCGGGCACGGGGGCGCAGCCCCAGCTCGTTGGCCTTCTCCTCGGACATGATCAGCGCGGCCGAGGCGCCGTCGGTGATCTGGCTCGAGTTGCCGGCCGTGACCTTGCCGTCCTGCTTGAAGGCCGGCTTCAGGTTGGCGAGCGTCTCGACCGTGGTGCCGTCGCGGATGCCCTCGTCGGCCGTGACCAGCTCGTCGCTCGCGGTGATGTCGCCGGTCTCCTTGTCGCGATGGATCGACGTCACCGGCACGATCTCGTTCTCGAACCGGCCCTCGTCCCGGGCCCGGGCCGCCCTCGCCTGGCTCTCGGCGCCGAACGCGTCGAGGTCGGTGCGGCTGAGGCCCCACTTGTCGGCGATCATCTCGGCGGAGATGCCCTGGGGGACGAGCCCGCCGACGTCCTGGTAGCGCAGGTTGACACGGGGGCCGAACGGCCAGCCGTAGCGCCCGTCGCCGACCGAGGCGCCCATCGGCACCTGGCTCATGACCTCGACGCCCGAGGCGACCACGACGTCGTGGACGCCGGCGATCACGGCCTGCGCCGCGAAGTGGGCCGCCTGCTGCGACGAGCCGCACTGGCGGTCGATGGTGGTGCCGGGGACCTCCTCGGGCCAGCCGGCGGCGAGCACCGCGTTGCGGGCGACGTTGACGGCCTGGGCGCCGGCCTGCATGACGCAGCCGGTGATGACGTCCTCGACGAGGGCGGGGTCGAGGTCGTTGCGCTGGACGAGCGCGTTGAGGCACTCGGCGGCCAGGTCGGCCGGGTGCCAACCCGACAGCTTCCCGTTGCGCTTCCCGCCAGCGGTGCGGACGGCGTCGACGATCACGGCGGTGGCCATGGTGTCCTCCTTGCCTCTGTGGGCGGGGCCGCATGCCGACTTGACCCCTCGGTCAAGCCAGTCTGCCGATGTGCCGGGCGAAAGCGCAACAGGGGTCGGGGCGCGGCCCGCGGCCGCCCCGTGTGGCCGGCGGGTGCGGGCCGGCCGCGGGCCGGATCGGGGGTTACGGGCTACTTGCCCGGCCACGCCCCCTCGGCCAGCTTGGGCGCCGTCGAGGGGCTCATCACCGCGTCCTTGAACCCCTTGAGGGGTGTGATGCGGGCCTTCTTCGAGGCCTTGATCTGCACGGGCTCGCCCGTCTGCGGGTTGCGTCCCATGCGGGCCGGCCGGTCGACCTTGACGAACTTGGCGAAGCCCGAGATCGAGACGGGCTCGCCCTCCGCGACCACGGCCGTGACGACGTCGGTGAAGCCCCGCAGGACCTCGTCGACCTCTTTGCGGTCCTTCGCCGTCTGGGCGGCCACCGCGTTCACCAGCTCACGACGATTCACTGTCCGAGGACCTCCTGCTCCGGGGGCAACACCCACAGTTTCCCCACTGACCGCTCTCAGTAGTTGGATGCTCGCGCTTCGGGCCGGTCTGCCGGTCACATGCGGACTGGGCCCTTGGCCAGCCACTGCTCGGCCTGCCGGGCGCGGCGGGCGAGCTGGTCGACGGTCGCCTCGTCGATGCGACGGAGGCCGACGAGGCGGTTGAGCTGGCTGTTGACCTGGGCGTGGGTGAGGCCGGTCGTGCGGACCACGTCCTGCACCAGGCGCTGGTTCTCGGCCCGCAGGGCGAGGCGGCGTTGGCGGGGGGTGGGCGCATCGTGGCCGGGGCCGTGCCCGTTGCCGCCCGCCGTCCGTCCGGCCTCGAGGCCGCCGGGCAGCGGCGGGAGGGCGAGGTCGAGGGCGCTGTCCCGGCCGTCGTCGTGGTCGAGCCGGTCGAGCCGGTCCAGCACGTCGTCGTCGAGGTGGAACACCGACGACTCGTCCTCGCCGGTCACCACCGCGGACAGTGGGGCGAACAGCGAGAGCTGGTCGGCGCGGTCGTCCTCGTGGCGCAGGTCGTCGAGCTCGGGGCCCTGGTCCGCCGGGCCGTCGGCGTCGTCGGGCTTGGTCTCCTTGCGCAGGCTGTGGCGGCGGGCGTCGGCGATCTGCGACGCCCACGTCCGCAGGCGGGGGTCGTCGGGGATGAACAGGTAGGCCTTCTGGCGGGGCACGCCCCGGGTCCAGCGGACGAACCGGCCGACGGCTTGGCGGAAGAACAGGTCGGTGGTCGTGGTGGTGGCGTAGACGCCGACCCGCAGGCGGGGGATGTCGACGCCCTCGGACACCATGCGGACCGCCACGATCCACGGGTCGGCGGACGCGGCGAACCGGGCGATGCGGCTCGACGACATCGGGTCGTCGGAGATCGCCACCGTGGCCCGCACGCCGCACCGGTAACGGAGGATGTCGGCGATGCCCTGGGCGTGGTCCTGGTCGGCGGCGATGACGAGGCCGCCGGCGTCGGGCTGCGTCCGCCGGATCATGGTCAGCCGCTCGTTGGCCTGCAGCAGCACGGCGGGCAGCCACTCGCCCTCGAGGCTGAGCGCGGTGCGCAGACGCTGGGCCGACGCGACCCGGTCGAGCGGGTCGTCGAACGAGGCGGCGTTGGCGCTGCCGTCGGGGGCGACCCACTCCATGAACCCGTTGATGCGGGGGAAGTAGACGGGGCGGACGACCCGCCCGTCGGCCAGCGCGTCGGCGTAGCCGTACTCGAAGTCCGGGACCGCCTCGTCGATCACGTAGCGGACGAACGGGATCGCCCGGGTGTCGGACCGGAACGGCGTGCCCGACAGCGCCAGGCGCCGGGGCGCCACCTCGAAGGCCCGGCGGACCGCGTCCCCCCAGGCCCGGTCGTCGCCCGCATGGTGGATCTCGTCGAGGACGACCAGCGCGTTGGCTGCGATCGGCCGGAGGGCGTCGGGGTTGGAGGCCACCTGCTGGTACGTGGTGACGATGCCGTGGACGTCGGCGGGCAGCCGCCCGCCCGACGGCGACCAGCGGGGCTCGAGGTGCAGGCCGAAGCCCGCGGCCGCGTCGGCCCACTGCAGCTTCAGGTGGGAGGTGGGGGCGACGACGACGAGGCGGCGGCCTCGGCCGAGATCGTCCTGCTGGGCCGCGTCGGCCAGGTGGTGGACCGAGACGCAGAGGGCGAACGTCGTCTTGCCGGCGCCGGGCGTGGCGACCGTCAGGAAGTCGGGGTCGGAGGACGCGGCCAGCAGATCGAGGGCGCGCTTCTGCCACGGGCGGAGGCGGACACGGCGAGCCATGGGGGTGGGCGATGATCGCACGCGCGGCGGGGCGGCTGGGGGCACGGGCGGGGCCTGTGGATCATGTCCTTTGTCACATCCTGGTCGTGCCGCCACGATGTGGGCCATGGCGCAGCACTCGATCGACCCCGCGGGCCGGCCGTACGACCCGGCGGTCCTGCCCCGCAAGCCCGACGTCGGGGCCGACGGTTTCTTCGCGCTGGACCTGCGGGTGGGGCAGGTGGTCTCGGTCTCGTCGTTCCCCGAGGCCCGGAAGCCGGCGTGGAAGCTGACCGTCGACTTCGGTCCCGTCGTCGGGACGCTGCAGACCAGCGCCCAGGTGACGAACTAC
>JBKPAS010000009.1:0-6306 GCA_046744265.1 Actinomycetota bacterium | reverse complement strand
GGCGGCGACACGGCGAGTCCGGCGGCCGCGGCCGGCCGGTGATCCGGTGAAGGAGCGAGCGTGTCCGACACGAGAGCCGACGCGAATGGTCGTACCGATGGGGCCGCAACCGGCGGTCCGCAGGACAAGGCCCGCGAGGGCCTCGAGCACCTGCAGGCCGCGGCCCGCGAGCTGATCCAGGCCGCCCGGGCGATGCTGGACGTGGCGGAGGACCTGGTCAACGACCCCGAAGCCGTCACCTCCCTGGCGGGGACGGTCGCGGCGCTCGGCGACCTCGTCCGCCAGCGAGCCGGCGGCCCGGCCCGGCAGCAGGACACCCCGGACGAGCGGGACGACGACCCCGGCGTCCAACGCATCACCGTCG
Source organism: Actinomycetota bacterium (assembly GCA_046744265.1). GTDB lineage: Bacteria > Actinomycetota > Acidimicrobiia > Acidimicrobiales > VFJN01 > DATCLS01. The sequence goes on along the minus strand of JBKPAS010000009.1, from coordinate 5,942 downwards.
AGTAGCGGTGGCTAGGTTTGCGGCGTGACCGACACGCCGCCCGAGGATCCGGGCCGGCAAGCCGAGGCCCGGGCCGACGGCCAGCAGATCCTCGTCATCGCGCTCGACAAGCCGACCCGGGCGTCCGAGCTGCTGCTGGCGCTGTCCAACCTGGCCGGCGAGGGCAAGGTGCGCATGCACGACGCCGACATCGTCGCCAAGGACCAGGGCGGCCGCAGCCGCATCGTCCAGACCGTCGACGTCACGCCGGCCAGGGGTGCGCTCGCCGGGACCTGGTGGGGCATGCTGGCCGGCCTGCTGGTCGGCGGGCCCGTCTTCCTGGCCACGGCCGTGGGCGGGGCGGCGGCCGGGGCGCTGTACGGCCGGCTGGTCGACCGGGGCCTCGACGACGGGTGGGTGAAGCAGATGGCGCAGTGGGTCGAGCCGGGCCGGTCGGCCCTGCTGTTGCTGGTCGACGCCGGGTTCGAGCACGACGTGATCACCGAGCTGCACCGGTTCGAGGGCATCGGCCACGTCGCCTACACGACGCTCCCGCCCGATGCCCGGGCCGAGGTCGAGCGGGCGCTGTCCGGCGCCGGAGAGTGACCGCCGCCACCCTCAGCACTCCCGCGAACGGTCGCCTACCATCCGTTGAACCCCAGGTCGACCGATCACAGGAGGCGCCGTGGCGGTTCTCACCGAGGCTGCGATCCGAGAGCTGGCATCGATCAAGGGGGAGAATGCACCGATCACGTCGTGTTATCTCGACGTCGACGGCCGCCGGTTGGTCCGCCATCAGGATCTCGAGCGTTCGGTCGAGTGCCTGCTGCGCGATGCCCGGGCCCGGGCCAACGACGAGCCGTCGGTGCAGGCCGACCTGCGCAGGATCGAGCAGCTCATACGCGGCGGCATCGACCGGTCGCGGACGCGGGGCCTCGCCATCTTCGCCTGCTCGGCCGACGGCATGTGGGAGGTCATCGAGCTGCCGGTCGTGGTGCACAACCGCGTGGTGATCAACAGCATGCCGGCGGTAGGCCAGCTCGAGGCCCTACTGCGCGAGAACGAGCCGATCGGCGTGTTGATGGCCGACCGGCAGCGGGCCCGCATGTTCGTGTTCGAGTTGGGTGAGCTCGTCGAGCGGTCCGAGCTGTTCGACGCCCTGCCGCGCGACGAGGGGGCCCGGGGCGAGCGCGACCGGGGCGTCGACACCACCAAACCCCAGCAGGCCCACACCCAGCAGCACCTGCGCAACGCCGCCAACGTGGCGTTCGACATCTGGCAGCAGCACCCGTTCGACCACCTCGCCATCGCGGCCCCCGACCCGCTGGCCAACGAGCTCGAGTCCAACCTCCACCGCTACCTGCGCGAGCGCCTCTGCGGCCGGCTGAGCGTGCCGGTCGCCGCCGGCCACGACGAGGTCCTGGCGGCGGCCCAGGCCGTCGAGGCCGAGGTCGAGCGCAAGCGCGAGCAGCAGCTCGTCGACCGCCTGCGGGCCGCGGTGGCGGCCGACCGCCGGGCGGTCGCGGGCCTGCACAACGTGATCGACGCGCTGTCCGACAACCGGGTCGAAACCCTGGTGGTGTCGCAGGGCTACAGCGCCTCGGGCTGGCGGTGCGATCCGTGCTCGTCGCTGGCCGCCATAGGTCGCCGGTGCAAGCGCTGCGGCGGCGAGATGGCCGAGGTCGACGACCTGGTCGAGGAGGCGGTCGAGGACGCCCTGTCCAAGTCGTGCCAGGTCGAGATCTGCGTCGGGAACGCGGACCTCGACGTGATGGGGCGCATCGGCGCCCTCCTCCGCTTTTGAGCGCCGGCACCGTCACGGCGGGCCTCGACATCGGTGGGACGAAGATCCTCGGCGTGGCGGTCGACTCGCAGGGGACGATCGTCGGCGAGGTCCGGGAGCCGACACCCGAGGGCGAGGAGCAGCTGCTCGACGCCATGGCCGACGTCGCCGGCAAGCTGGGCGACGTCGCTGCGGTCGGCGTCGGCATCGCCGGGCTGGTGTCGCGGGGCGGCGTCCTGCAGGTGAGCCCGAACCTGCCCGGGCTACGGGGGGTCGACGTGGTGGCCGGGATGCAGCGGCGGGTCGGGCTGCCGGTCCGGGTCGACAACGACGCCACCTGCGCGGCCTGGGGCGAATACGTCGCCGGGGCGGCCCGCGGCGCCGACGACGCCGTGTGCGTCACGCTGGGCACCGGCATCGGCGCCGGCGTCATCGCCGACGGCGAGCTCGTCCGGGGCGCCCACGGGTTCGGCGGCGAGGCCGGACACATGGTCGTCGACCCGGGCGGGCCGCCGTGCCCGTGCGGGCGCTGGGGATGCTGGGAGCGGTTCGCCTCGGGCAGCGGTCTCGCCCGCCTGGGACGCGACGCCGCGGCCGCGGGGCGGCTCGAGCGGGCCCGGAAGCTGGCCGGCGGCGAGGCGGCGAATGTGCGCGCCGAGCACGTGAGCCGGGCCGCGGCCGAGGGCGACGAGCAGGCCCTGGAGGTCATGGACCGCTTCGCCGCCTGGGTCGCGCTCGGCATCGGCAACCTGGTGACGCTGCTCGACTGCTCGCTCGTCGTGGTCGGCGGTGGCCTGGTGACGCTGGGCGACCTGCTGGTCGACCGTGTGCGGGCCGCGTTCCGCACCGACGTGATGTCGCCGGAGGAACGGCTCGACGTCCGCATCGTCGGCGCCGAGCTGGGGGACCGGGCCGGCGCCATCGGGGCCGCCCTGCTGGGCAGCCGCGAGCTGTCTCCGTGACCCTCGCTCGCTCCGTATATTCACGCAACGTGGGCCTACAGTGTTGTAGACGAGGACGGCCAGGGACGAGTACGCGGTGACCGGTCCACAACGCCCGAGGGGGAACGAGGGGCATCCCCCGGAGATCGAGATCGACACGCGCGTCGCCCACCCGGCGCGTGTCCACAACTACCTCGCCGGGGGCGACGGGAACTTCGCCGTCGACCGCGAGGCCGTCGACCAGGCGGCCGCGGTGCTGCCGGGCGGGATGGAGACGGCCCGTCGCGCCCTCGCGGCCATGGTGGCGTTCCACACCCGGGTGATCCGCTACCTGGTCACCGACGCGGGCGTCAGGCAGTTCCTGAAGGTCGGCACCGCCGTGCCCGCGGGCGAGGACGTCCACGAGATCGCCCTGTCGATCGCACCGGACGTGCGGGTCGTCTACGTCGGGGACGACCCGATGGTGCTGGCGCACGCGCACTCCATGCGGCGGGCTCGGCCCGAGGGCAGCACGGCCTACGTCCACGGGAGCCTGCGCGACGCCGAGGCGATCATGCGGGAGGCGGCGGCGACCCTCGACCTCGACCGGCCGGTGGCGCTGCTGCTGCCGGCGACGCTGAACTTCGTGCCCGACGAGGACGACCCGGGCGGGATCGTGGCGCGCCTCGTCGCCGCCATGGCGCCGGGCAGCTACGTGGTGCTGACCCACTCGAGCCACGACAACCGCACCGGGCGGATGGAGGAGGCCGCCGAGCGGTTCAGCAAGCTGCTCGGCGAGCCGTACGTGGTGCGGACGCGGGACGAGATCGCCCGGTTCTTCGACGGCCTCGAGCTGGTCGAACCCGGGCTCGTGCAGGTGGACGAGTGGCCGCCGGGGCCGGGTACGTCGGGGGCTGGGCCGGACGGGGCCGACGCCGACGCGGCCCTCGTCCCGGCCCCCATCTTCGGCGGCGTCGGGCGGAAGCCCTGACCTACTCCGAGGGCTGAACCCGGGCCTGGCAGGCCTTGATCTCGGCCCGGGCCTGGTCGACGCCCTCCCACCCCCGCACGTTCGAGCTCTTGCCGGGTTCGAGCACCTTGTAGATCTCGAAGAAGTGCTCGATCTCGCGGGTGAGGAACTCGGGCAGGTCGCCGAGGTCGGACACCTGGTCCCACCGGGGGTCGCCGGCCGGCACGCACAGGATCTTGGCGTCGGGGCCCTTGTCGTCGGTCATCCAGAAGACGGCGACCGGGCGGGCAGTGATCCAGCAGCCGGGGAACGTGGGCTCCTCGAGCAACACGAGCGCGTCGAGCGGGTCCCCGTCCTCGGACAGCGTGCCCGGGATGTACCCGTAGTCGGCCGGGTAGGCGGTGGCCGTGTAGAGCCGCCGGTCGAGCCGGAAGACGTGGTTGACGTGGTCGAACTCGTACTTGTTCCGGCTGCCGCGGGGGATCTCGACGACGACATCTATCTCGGTGGTCACGTCTCCATCATCGTCTAGCGTTGTGCGGTTGGAGTTCCGCCGTATCACCGGGCTGCCCCCGTACGTCTTCACGATCATCGACAGTCTGAAGATGGAGGCCCGGCGAGCCGGCGTTGACGTGATCGACCTCGGGTTCGGCAACCCCGACATCCCGTCTCCGCAGCTCACGGTCGAGAAGCTGTGCGAGGCGGCGCGCAACACCCGCAACCACCGCTACTCGTCGAGCCGCGGCATCCCCAAGCTGCGTGAGGCCGTCGCCAACCTCTACCAGCGGCGGTTCGGCGTGGCGCTCGACCCCGAGCGCGAGGTCATCAGCACGATCGGCGCCAAGGAGGGGTTCTCCCACCTAATGTGGGTACTGCTCGGCCCCGGCGACGCCGCGTTGGTGCCGTCGCCGTCGTACCCGATCCACATCTGGGGGCCGCTGTTCGCCGGGGCGGCCGCTCGTGAGATCCCCATGTCCACCGAGGGCGACCTGATGGACCGGGTCAACGAGGCGTACGAGTACTCGTGGCCCAAGCCCAAGGTGATCGTGCTGAGCTTCCCGCACAACCCGACGACGACGACCGTCGACCTGCAGTTCTTCCAGCAGGTGGTCGACTTCGCCCGCGAGCGCGACGTGGTCGTGGTGCACGACAACGCCTACGCCGAGTTGGGCTACGACGGGTTCCAGCCGCCGTCTGTGCTGCAGGCCGAGGGCGCCAAGGAGTGCGCCGTCGAGCTCTACTCGATGACCAAGTCGTTCTCGATGGCGGGGTGGCGCACGGCGTTCCTGGTCGGCAACGGCGAGGTCGTGCAGGCGCTGGCCAAGCTCAAGTCGTACCTCGACTACGGCACGTTCCAGCCGATCCAGATCGCCGCCACGGTGACGCTCAACGAGGCGGTCGACTTCCCCCGCGAGGTGCAGGCCGTCTACCAGGGGCGCCGCGACGCCCTCATCGACGGGCTGCACCGCATCGGGTGGGTGGTGCCCCGCCCGAAGGGCACGCTGTTCGCCTGGGCACCGATCCCCGAGCCGTACCGCGAGATGGGGTCGGTCGAGTTCGCCTCGATGCTCGTGCGCGAGGCCGAGGTGGCCACGTCGCCGGGCATTGGCTTCGGGCCCGGCGGCGAGGGTTACGTGCGCTTCGCGCTGATCGAGAACGAGCAGCGCATCCACCAGGCGATCCGCAACCTGCGCCGCACGCTGACGAAGCTCGGCTAGCGCGCTCTCGCTCCCGTTGACTGTCCACCCGTGTCGTGTAGATTACAAGCAATTCCTTGTACAAGCTCTTGCCTGAGAAAGGATCTACCTGTGATCACCACGACGACGGACGACTTCCGCTCGACCAAGACCTTCGCCTCCGACCCCGACGCTGTGTTCTCGGCCCTGACCGACATCGACGCGTTGACGGGATGGTGGACGCCCGCCGGTGGCAGTGCCGCAGGCGGCGACACCCTGGCCTTCCTCATGGGCGACAAGGAGGTCGTCATGTGCGTCGACGAGGCCGAGCGGCAGTCGCGGGTGCGCTGGAGCGTGCTCGTCTGCGAGCCCGTCGAGGACTGGGTCGGCACGACGATCACGTTCGATCTCGCGGCGTCGCCGACCGGCACCGAGCTGCGGTTCCAGCATCACGGGCTCAACCCCGGGCTGGAGTGCTTCGAGATGTGCCACGCCGGGTGGACCCGCCACCTCGCCAGCCTGGTCGACTACGTCGACCGGGGGTCCGGGTCGCCCAACCCGGTGGCCGTCGACCCGGAGCGGCTCGCCGAGTGGCGGGCCAAGCATGCCAAGCC
>JBKPAS010000123.1:0-4722 GCA_046744265.1 Actinomycetota bacterium | reverse complement strand
GTCCCGCGCCGGACGGCGTCGGCGTCGAGGCGGCGGACCGCCCCCAGCACCAACCCGCGGGCGGGGCGCCGCCGGCCGGTGCCGGGCCGGCCGACGGGCCCCGCCGTGGTTCCCGCTCGAGGTTGCGCGACCCGCCGCTCGCGTAGGTGCTCGTGCAGCGTCATCGCCCGCCCATAGCGCCCGTGGCGCGAGAGGAACCAGACGATGCCGGCGAGCGGCCCGTCCGGCGTTCCCGGCGGGCGGTCGGGGGCGGCCAGCCAGCCGCGACGCGGCGGCCCGGCGCTCTCGGTCCTCTCGACGACGAACCCGGTCTCGTCGCTGAAGGGCACGGTTGCGGACTCCTGTCCTTCGACGCCGGCGCCGCCGGCGATCCCCAGTTGTTCGGCGCGCAACGTACCGCGGATCGGACGGTCCGTGGGCAAAACACCACAAGTTGCGCGCTGGCCAGCGATAACGAGGTCTACGGCAGGACGACCAGGTCGTCGCGGTGGACGACCTCGTGGGCAATGCCCTCCGGCAGGTCGGCCGTCTGCAGGCCCGCGACCTCGCGCAGCCCCGCGGCGTCGAGCCGGCACAGCCCCTTGGCGAACACCTCGCCCTCGGGGTCCGCGATCTCGACCGCGTCGCCCGGGCCGAACCCGCCCTTTACGCCGGACACGCCCGCCGGCAGCAGCGAGACCCCCCGCTCGGTCAGCGCGCGGCGGGCGCCCTGGTCGACGAAGATGGTGCCGGACGAGCCGACGGCGAAGGCGATCCACAGCTTGCGGGCCGGCAGGCGGCGCCCGCGGGGCACCACGACCGTCCCGACCCCCGGCACCCCCTCGACGGCGTCGGCCAGCACGTCGGCCCGCCCGGCGTGGGCGATGATCGCCCGCACCCCCGACCAGGCCGCGATCTTGGCCGCGGTCAGCTTCGACGCCATGCCGCCGCTGCCCCGCTCGGACCCGACCCCGCCGGCCATCGCCTCGAGCGTGTGGTCGACCTCGACGATCTCCTCGATGAGCGACGCCTGGGTGTTGAACCGGGGATCGGCGGTCAGCAGCCCCGGCTGGTCGGTGAGCAGGACCAGCATGTCCGCGCTCACCAGGTGGGCCACCAGCGCCGCCAGCCGGTCGTTGTCGCCGAAGCGGATCTCGTCGTCGGCGAGGGCGTCGTTCTCGTTCACCACCGGCACGACGCCCAGCTCGAGCAGCCGGGTCAGCGTCGAGCGGGCGTGCAGGTACTGCTGGCGCATCATGAAGTCGTGGGGCACGAGCAGCACCTGGCCCCCGATCAGCCCACCCTCGGCCAGCGCTGCGTCGTAGACCCGCATGAGCCGGCTCTGGCCGATGGCGGAGACGGCCTGCAGCGTCACCGCGTCGGGCGGCTTGGCCGTGTCGAGCCCCATGGCGGGCAGCCCGGCGGCGATCGCCCCGCTGGTCACGATCACCACGCGGTGGCCCTGCAGCCGCAGGGCGGCGACCTCACGGCAGAACTTGCCGATGGCGGGCCCGGAGATCTCGCCCGTCTCGTCGGTGATCGACGAGCTGCCGACCTTGGCGACGACGATCATCTCATTCGGGGGGCGTCGGGTGCGGCTCGTGCGGCGGAGCGGGCCCTCATACCCCTGATCCTCGCGCTCGCGGCAAACGACGGGCGGAACGAGTTCCTGCGTTCTCGCCCCCCGAAACCGTCGTGCACACGACCACGTCGGGGGCGAGAACGACGGAGGCTCACCCGTCGTCCTCGTAGTCGAACGTGAGGGCGCCGATGCGGACCGGGTCACCCGGCTTGGCGCCGGCCCGGGCGAGGGCCTTGTCGACGCCCAGGCGCCGCAACCGCCGGTGCGCCTCGGCGAGCGCATCCGCCCTGGTCAGGTCGGACAGCGCGACGGCCCGCACCACCTCGCGACCCTCGATGACCCAGCCAGCGCCCTCGCGGATCACCTCGTAGCCCTCGCGGACCGGGCGGTGGACGACGAACTGGCTCGGCTCTGGCAGCGCGGCCCGCGCCGCCCGCACCTCGTCGGCCAGACGGCCCACCAGCCGGCCGATCCCCTGCCCGGTGACGGCCGAGACCGCGAGGTCGAGCTCGACCCCTGCCGGGGATGGCGACTCGGCGAGGTCGGCCTTGCTGCCGAGGACGACCCGGGGGCGGCGGGCCAGCTCGGGTCGGTACGCCTCGAGCTCGTCCAGCAGCACGTCCAGCTGGTCGGTGGGCGGACGCTCGACCAGCGGCGACAGGTCGAGCAGCACGCACAGCACCCGGGCCCGCTCGATGTGCCGCAGGAACCGGTGCCCGAGCCCCCGGCCCTCGCTGGCCCCCTCGATGAGCCCGGGGACGTCGGCGACGACGTACTCGTCGCCGTCGGTCGTCCGGACGACCCCGAGGTGCGGTTCGAGCGTCGTGAACGGGTAGTCGGCGACCTTGGGCTTGGCCGCCGAGATGCGGCTGATCAGCGTCGACTTGCCGACGTTCGGGAACCCGACCAGCGCCACGTCGGCGAGGAGCTTGAGCTCGAGGCGCAGCCAGCGGTCCTCGCCCTCCTCGCCCTGCTCGGCGAAGCCGGGCGCCCGCCGCCGGTTGGACAGGAACCGGGTGTTCCCCCGCCCGCCCCGGCCGCCCTCGGCGGCCAGGTAGCGGTCGCCGGTGGACACGAGGTCGGCGAGCACGGTCCCGTCGCGGTCGAGCACGGTCGTCCCCTCGGGAACCGGCACCGTTGTGTCCGCGCCCGAGGCCCCGTGCCGCTGCTTGCCCTGGCCGTGGGTGCCGTCGCCTGCCCGGCGGAACGGCTGGTCCTTGAACGCCAGCAGCGAGGCGACGTTGTGGTCGGCCACCAGCCAGACGTCGCCGCCCGAGCCGCCGTCGCCACCGTCGGGTCCGCCCCGGGCGACGTGCGCCTCACGGCGGAACGACACCGCGCCCGCGCCGCCGTCGCCGGCCTTGACGTGAAGGCCGCACTCGTCGACGAACTGGGACACGGCGCGGGACGGCCGAGCCGGGGCGGCCCGGCCGGGGGCTCAGTCGGCGCCGTCGGGCAGGATGTCGACCAGCTTGCGCCCCCGGCGCTGCCCGAACTTCACCCGGCCGGTCGAGCGGGCGAACAGCGTGTCGTCGCTGCCGATGCCGACGTTCTCGCCCGGGTGGATGCGGGTGCCGCGCTGGCGCACGATGATCGTGCCGGCGTTGACGAGCGTGCCGTCGAACGCCTTGACGCCCAGCCGCTTGCTGTGGGAATCGCGCCCGTTCTTGGTGGAGCCGGCGCCCTTGGTCTTGGACATGTCGTCGGCCTCCTCAGCCCTCGCTGTCGCTCGTCTCGCTCGCCGTCGTCTTGCTCTTCGACGACGACCTGCCCTTCGAGATGCCCGTGATCTCGATGGTGGTGTAGCCCTGCCGGTGACCCCACCGGCGCCCCTGGTTGGTCTTGTTCTTGTAGGTGAAGCCGGTGATCTTCGGGCCCTTGGCCTCGCCGACGACCTTGGCGGACACCTTGGCGCCCTTCAGCTCGCTGGGCGTGGCCAGCACCGTCTTGCCGTCGACGAGCAGGACGGGGGTCAGCTCGACCTTGTCGGCCTCGCCCAGACGCTCGACGTTCAGCGTCTGGCCCTTCTCGACCCGGTACTGCTTCCCACCGGTCTTGATGACTGCGTACATGCGAATCCAGCCTCGTCGGCACCTACAGGGGACGGAACAGCCTACCCGGCCAGGTCAGGTGGGCAGCAACTCCTCGTCGATGGTGACGCCGCGGCCCTCGCACACCGGGCACTGCTGGGCGAACGACTCGAGCAGGCCCTCGCCGATGCGCTTGCGGGTCATCTCGCACAGGCCCAACTCGGAGATCTCGAACACCTGCGTGCGGGTCTTGTCGCGCGACAGGGCGTCGCGGAACACCTTGACGACCTCGTCGCGGTTGTCGCGGCGCTCCATGTCGATGAAGTCGATGACGATGATGCCGCCGATGTCGCGCAGTCGCAGCTGGCGGGCGATCTCGACGGCGGCCTCGAGGTTGTTCTTGAACACGGTCTCCTCGAGGCTCGAGCGGCCGACGTTCTTGCCCGTGTTGACGTCGATGACCGTGAGCGCCTCGGTGTGCTCGATGATGAGGGACCCGCCCGACGGCAGCCACACCTTGCGGTCCAGCGCCTTGTGGAGCTGCTCGTGGACGTGGTAGCGCTCGAACAGCGGCAGGGACTCCTTCTCGGGGTCGTACAGCTCGACCCGGTCGGCCAGCTCGGGGCTGATCGACGTGACGTAGTCGCGCACCGCCTCGAACAGCTGGGGATCGTCGATGGCGACATTGCGGTAGTCCTGGTTGAACTCCTCGCGGATCACCCGGACGGCCATGTCCGGCTCCCGGTACAGCAGCGTGGGTCCGGACGCCCGCTTGGCGGCCGCTTCGATCTCGGCCCACTGGGCCAGCAGCCGGCGCACGTCGTTGGCGAGCTCGTCCTCGATCACGTTCTCGGCCGCCGTCCGCACGATCACGCCGTGCTGCGCCGGCTTGACCCGGTCGAGGATGGTGCGCAGCCGCTAGCGTTCGTCGTCGGGCAGGCGCTTGGAGATGCCGTAGGTCGACGAGTTGGGGATCAGCACCACGAACCGGCCGGGCAGCGACACCTCCTGGGTGAGGCGCGCACCCTTGGCGCCGATCGGGTTCTTGGTGACCTGGCAGAGGATCATCTGGCGGGCTTTCAGCATCTGTTCGATGCGGGGCCGTTCCGATCGCTCCACGATGTCCTCGGC
>JBKPAS010000117.1:0-3562 GCA_046744265.1 Actinomycetota bacterium | reverse complement strand
TCGGCGTCGCCGTCGCCGCGGGGGTCGATAGCGGTGGGGAACACGACGTTTGGCACGATGCCGTCGCGTTCCTGCGGGGTCTGCGGCTCGAGCAGGGGGTTGGGGGTCCGCCAGAGCACCTTGGTGACGTCCTCGGCGTCGAGCAGTATCGCTCCGGCGGCGTAGCGCACGTGCGGCTGGTGCCAGACGCCGGGTTCCAGGTTCCCGGACACGCCGTGGTGGAGGATGAGCCACCCTTCCGGGGTGCGGATCGGCGGCGTGCCGGCGCCGATCTTCAGGTGCTCCCATGGTTGCTCGGGGAGGGCGACTGGGTGGTGCTGGGTGAACCGCGCCAGCGCCCGGGGATCCCGCGACACCTCGTCGACAGGAGCAAAGGACACCCAGATCCCAGGCCTCGGGTCGCGGACCCCGGCTGGCAGCGGCTCACCGGCGGTCGGGCTGACCAAGGACAGATCCCAGGTGGGTCGGTGCAGCAGGGCGTAGGCGGGGCGGCCGTCCGGCGCGGCGACCGGTTCGGGGAACAGCACGGCGTCCTTGTTGGTGTAGAGGTTGAGGTCGGCACGCAGCGACGGCTCGTAGGCGAACCAGGCGGGGCCAAGCCGAGTCCAGGTGTCGAGGTCGTTTGAGACCGCGAGGCCGATCCGGGCATGGAGCGGCCCGTAAGCGGTGTAGGTCATGATGTACAGGTCGAGGCTGGGGATGAAGGTGATGCGCGGGTCTTCCACGCCGGCGGTGGCGGTGTTGAGCTCCCAGGTCTCCTCGGGCTCCAGGACGACCCCGAGGCGCTCGACGGCGGCTGGCGTCTCGTCGCCGTCGAACAGCACTCGCGCCCGGCCGACCCGCGAGAGGTTGCCTTCGGCGACCAGTCGCGGGAACAGGTACAGGTGCCCGTCGCGGCCCCGGGCGCACGCGGGGTTGAGGACTCCCCAGGCCTCCCGGGGGTCGCTGGGGTCGGGTTCCATGAGTACGCCGAGGCGGCGGAGCGCCCAGCTGGGCGCTCCCGAGGCAGCGGTCATCCTCGAGGTTACCCTTTGACTCCGGAGCCGAGGTTGGACGCGACGAAATGGCGCTGGAAGGCCAAGAAGAGCACTACCGCGGGCACGGCGAGGACGACGGCGCCGGCGAGGATGGCGCCGAACGGGTTGGCCTGGCGGGAGGCCACGGTGGAGATGAAGTTGGCCAGGGCGACCGCCAGCGGCTGCAGGTCCAGCCGCTTGGTGATCAGGAACGGCCACAGGAACTCGTTCCAGGGGCCGATGAAGGTCACGATCACCGCGGTCAGGATGGCCGGCTTGGCCAGCGGGATGGCGATGCGGGTGAGGATCTTGAATTCGCTGGCGCCGTCGAGGCGGGCCGACTCGAACAGCTCCTTGGGCAGCTGGAGGAAGAACTGGCGGAAGATGAAGACCGCGGTGGCGTTGACCGCGAACGGCAGGATCATGCCCAGGTAGTTGTCGGCCAGCCCGTAGTTCCGGACGATCATCACGTACAGCGGGATCATCAGCAGCTGAAACGGGACGATCAGGATCAGCAGCATGGCGTTGAACACCATGCCCCGGCCGCGGAACTCCAGCCTGGCCAGGGCGTAGCCGGCCAGCAGCCCGAGCTCCAGCGTGGACAGCAGGACCCCGCCGGTGAAGATGCCCGAGTTGAGCAGGGTCCGGGGCAGGTTGATGGCGTCGTTGATGTCGGTGAAGTTGCGCAGGGTGAGGTTGGCCGGGTTGGGGAACGCCCCCGACAGGTCCGAGTTGGGCTCGCGCTGCAGCGCCCCGATCACCATGTAGTAGAAGGGGAACAGGAACACCACGGCGCCTATCGTGAGGCCGAGCAGCGGCCACAGCCGCCGCCGGGAGCGCCGGCTGGGCGGCGCGATCGGCTCGGGCCGCTGCTCGAGGACCTCGGGTGGCTGGGGTTGGGTGGCGGTGGCCACGGTCAGCTCCTCTCCAGCAGGTAGCGGTTGACCAGCGAGACCGCCATCACGCCGATCGCCAGCAGCACCCCGATCGCCGCGGCGTAGCCGGCGTGGCCTTGCTCGATGCCCTGGGTGTACATGAGCAGCACCGGCGACACCGACGCCCCGTTGGGGCCGCCGCGGCCGGTGAGTAGGTACGGCTCGGTGAAGAAGTTGGCGCCGGTGATGGTGGCGGCGATCACCACCAGGGTGGTGGTCGGGCGCACGCCGGGCACGGTGACCGCGGTGAAGCGCTTCACCGGTCCGGCCCCGTCGACCTCGGCCGCCTCGTACAGCTCCTCGGGGATGTTCTGGAGCGCGGCCAGGTACAGCAGGATGTAGAAGCCGAGCTGCTTCCAGGTGGCGAACAGCGCGATGATCGGCATCGCCCACAAGCTGTTGACCAGCCACGAGGGGTCGGGGGCGAGCGGGCCGAGCAGGTTGTTGACCAGGCCGTCGGAGTTGAACAGCCACAGCCACACGCCGATCACGGCCACGCTCGCGGTCACATAGGGGATGAAGTAGCTGGCCCGGAAGAAGGTCCGGAACGGGATGGCGGCGTTCAGCGCGGTGGCCAGCACCAGCCCGACGAACACGGTGAGGGGCACGTTGATGATCAGGAAGATGACCACGTTGAGCATGGCCCGCCGGAACACCGGGTCGGCCAGCACGTCGGTGTAGTTCTGCAGGCCGACGAACGGCCGCTCCACGATCGCCCCGGGGGCGGCGAAGAAGTAGTCGTGGAACGAGATATAGACCGCGAAGCCGAGCGGGTAGGCGAAGATCGCGAGCAGGAACAGCACATACGGGGCCACGAACAGGTAGCCCAGCGGCTGCCGGCCGAGCAGCCGGCGCCGAGGTGGCGGTCGGGTGGCGGGCGTGGCGATCGCGGTCAATGCGCTAGCTCCTGCCCGCGAGGGTCTTGATCTTCTCGGCCGCCTGGTTGAAGGCGCTCTGGACGTCGGCCTTGCCGAAGATCACGGCCTGCGAGTAGGCGTTGCGGAAGGTCTGCCAGATCTCCACCGAGTTGGGCACGTTCGGCACCTCGACGGTGCGGGCGGCCTGGTCGGCGAACAGGGTGTACTCCGGGTGGCTCTTGAAGTAGGCCGGGTAGGCCGTCGGGACATCGGTCCGCATCGGCATCTGCCCGGTCATCTCCAGCAGCTTGCCGTCGGCGTCGTTGGAGGTCGCGAACTTCAGGAAGTCCCAGGCGGTGCCCCGGTTCTTACAGCTCGAGTACATCGCGCTGGACTTCTCATCGGAGAAGGTCTGGATCTGGCTCGGGTCCTTGCCGTCCTTGGTCGGGACCGGCACGACGCCCCACTTGACCTTGCCGCCGTATACCGCGATCGCCCACGGCCCCACGATCGCCATGGCCGCCTTCTTGTCGGCGAACGCGTCGCCGTTGTACGGCTCCCGCTGGGCCAAGCCCTGGTCGTAGAGCTGCTTCCAGAACTCGCCCACGGCGATGCCCTCGGGGCCGGCGAACTGCGGCTCACCGTTCTCGACCAGCTGCTTGCCGCCCGACTGGGCGATGAACAGCGGGTAGAAGTCGAACCAGGGCTGGAAGAACTCGCTGGACGGCGCCGGCCAGATGGCCGCCTTGACGCC
>JBKPAS010000067.1:0-4287 GCA_046744265.1 Actinomycetota bacterium | reverse complement strand
GGCCTCGGCGGCGCGGGCCGAGGACCTGCGGTCGCGTTGCGAGCACGCCCGCACCCCGGCGCTCGCCGCGCCCGAGTGCGCCGGGCCCTGGGACCTGACCCGACGCGAGCGGGAGGTGGCCGTGCTGGCGGTCAAGGGGCTGTCGAGCCGGTCCATCGCCGAGCGCTTGGACGTGTCGGTGCGCACGGTCGACAACCAACTCGGCCGCGCCTACCGCAAGCTGGGCGTCACCAGCCGGGCCGAGCTCCGCGCCCGGGCCGCCGAGCTCGGCCTCGATTGACCAGCCGCCGGGCTAGCGCGTCTGGCAGGTCGGGCACCAGGTGGTCGAACGGGCGTCGAGGACCGTGTGGCGCAGTTCCGTGCCGCACCGGTGGCAGGGCAGGCCGGCCCGGCCGTAGCAATCGAGGCGGAACTGGTTGCGCCCCGGCTCGCCGTCGACGGTCCGGTAGTCGCGCAGCGTCGTGCCCCGGTGCTCGAGCGCCTCGGTCAGCACGGCGCGCACGGCCTCCAGCAGCGCCGCCGCCTGCCGTCGGGTCACGGTCCGCCGGGCCGGGTGGATCATCGCCCGCCACAGCGCCTCGTCGGCGTAGATGTTGCCGACCCCGGCCAGCGGCCGCTGGCTGAGCAGCTGCGTCTTGACCGCCCGCCGGCTGCGCCGCAGCGCCCGCCACAGGTCCTCCGCGGTCAGCGCCGGGTCGAGGGCGTCGGGACCCTGCACGCCCAGCGTGCCCACATACGCGCCCGAGTCGACCACCGCCAGCCGGCCGAAGCGGCGCACGTCGCGGTACTCGAGCACGTCCCCGCCGACGAGGCTGCGCCGGCCGGCGCAGCCGTGGCCCGAGCGGCCCGGCGCCGAAGGCGCCAAGAGCGGGGTTGCCGCGTCCAAGGTCCACGTGGCCCGGACGTAGGCGTCGCCCTCGTCCCCCGGCGGGCGCACCCGCAGCGAGCCGGTCATCCCCAGGTGCACGACCTGGTCGCGCCGGTCGTCGAGCGCGAGCAGCAGGTACTTCCCCCGCCGGGACACGCTCTCGACGATCGCCCCGGCCGCCTCCAAGCCCGGCTCGAACTTGGGGTGCGGGAACGCCCAGGCCTCGACCAGCTTGCGCCCGGTGACCAGCGGCTCCAGTTGGCGCCGGATCGTCTCGACCTCGGGCAGCTCGGGCACGGCCCGGACCTACGCCTCCATGACCACCGGCACGATCATCGGCCGGCGCTTGGTCGACTCGGACACGAACCGCCCGGCGGCCCGCCGCACGACGCGCTGGAGGGCGTCGATGTCGGTGGCGCCCTCGGCGAACGCCTCCTTGACCGCCCGGCGGACCTCCTCGGCGCACTCGGTGAGCAGCGGCTCGGCCTCGGGCGCGTACACCCAGCCCCGGGTGATGACCTCGGGCCCGGTGATGATGGCCCCGGTCTTGACGTCGATCGTGACGACCACGACCACCACGCCCTCGTCGGCCAGCACCCGCCGGTCGCGCAGCACGCCGTGGCCCACGTCGCCGACGATGCCGTCGACGTACAGGTAGCCGGCGGGCACGTCGCCGTCGTGCCGCAGCCCGCGCTCGTCCAGCGTGAGCTGGTCGCCGTCGGTGCAGACCAGGACCTGCTCGCTGGGCACGACGCCCATCTGCCGGGCCAGCTTGGCGTGGGCGACGAGGTGGCGGTACTCGCCGTGCACCGGCACGAACCAGTCGGGCCGCACGATCGACAGCAGGGTCTTCAGCTCCTCCTGCTTGGCGTGGCCCGAGGCGTGGACGTCCTCGATGCCCGAGTGGACGACCTCGGCGCCCAGCCGGACCAGCCCGTCGATGACCTTCGACACGTTCATCTCGTTGCCGGGGATCGGGTGCGACGACAGGATCACCGTGTCGTCGGGCCCCACGTCCAGCCACCGGTTGTTGCGGGTGGCCATGAGCGCAAGGGCCGACATGGGCTCACCCTGGCTGCCGGTCGAGATCACGCACACCTGCCCGGGCGGCAGGTCGCCGATGTCGTCGATGTCGACCAGCGCGTGGTCGGGGATGCGCAGCAGCCCCATCTCGCGGGCCAGCCGCACGTTCTTCTTCATCGACATGCCGAGCGTGGCGACCTTGCGGCCGAACGCCAGCGCCGCGTCCGCGATCTGCTGGACCCGGTGGATGTGGCTGGCGAAGCAGGCGATGACGATGCGCCGGCCCTCGTGGGCGTGGAACAGGTTGTAGAGGACCCGGCCCACCGACGTCTCGCTGCGGGCGTGGCCGGGCTCGTCGGCGTTGGTCGAGTCGGACAGCAGCACTCGGATGCCGTCGCCCGACGCCAGCGCGCCGATGCGGCCGAGGTCGGTGAGCCGCCCGTCGACCGGCGTGAGGTCGAGCTTGAAGTCGCCCGAGTGCAGGATCGTGCCCTGCGGCGTGTGGAACGCGGTGGCGAACCCGTGGGGCACCGAGTGCGTGACCGGGATGAACTCGACCTGGCACGGGCCGATGCGCCGCCGCTCGCCGTCGGCCACCGGGACCAGCTCGGCGCGGTCGAGCAGGCCCGCCTCCTCGATGCGGTTACGGGCCAGGCCGAGCGTCAACGCCGAGCCGTAGATCGGGAACGACAGCTCGCGCAGGAGGTAGCTGAGGCCACCCATGTGGTCCTCGTGGCCGTGGGTGATGATCGCCCCGTCGACCCTGGCGGCGTTCTCGCGCAGGTACGTGAAGTCGGGCAGCACGAGGTCGACACCGAGCATCTCGAGGTCGGGGAACATGAGCCCGACGTCGAGCAGCAGGATGCGACCCTCGACCTCGATGCAGGCGCAGTTCCGCCCGATCTCGCCGAGCCCCCCGAGGAAGGTGATGCGAACCGGTTCTGGCATTGCCCACCGACGCTACTGGCTACGCCCGGTGATCTGCGTCACCAGGGGTGACGTCAGCGCGTCAGGCCCAGCTCGGCTGCGATCGCCCGGGCCTCGGCCCGCACCTCGTCGGGGATCGGCCCCATCGGCAGCCGGCACTCGCCGCCGGGCAGGCCGAGCTCGGCCAGCATCGCCTTGGTCGGGCCCGGGTTGGGGCACAGCT
The DNA here is from genome assembly GCA_046744265.1 of Actinomycetota bacterium. Taxonomy (GTDB): domain Bacteria; phylum Actinomycetota; class Acidimicrobiia; order Acidimicrobiales; family VFJN01; genus DATCLS01. Next base: position 1,246 of record JBKPAS010000067.1, on the reverse strand, counting down.
CGCCGGTCTCGAACGCGAACGAGCGCAGCATGCGGGCGTTCAGCTCGCGGGCCGTGGCCGGGTCGCCCTTGTCGAAGGCGGCGACCGCCTCGGCCATCGTGGCACCCAGCCAGTGGGTGGCCACGCCGATCACGCCGACCGCGCCGACGGCCAGCAGCGGCAGGGTCATCGAGTCGTCGCCCGAGTACACGTCGAACTCGTCGGGGGCGGCCGCGATCAGCTCGGCGGTCTTGCCGGGGTTGCCGGTGGCGTCCTTGACGCCGGCGATCGTCGGCACCTCGGTCGCCAGGCGGACGAGCACGTCGGTCGCCACCTTGCGCCCGGTGCGGATCGGGATGTCGTAGATCAACACCGGCAGGTCGCTGGCGGCGGCCACGGCCCGGAAGTGGGCCTCGATGCCGGCCTGCGACGGCCGGCTGTAGTAGGGCGTGACCACCAGGACGCCGTCGACCCCGGTCTCGGCCGCCCGCTCGGTCAGCTCGATCGTGTGGCGCGTGTCGTTCGAGCCGGTGCCGGCCACCAGCGGCACGTCGACCGCCTCGCGCACGGCGCGCCACAGCTCGACGGTCTCGTCGTCGCTCACCGTCGGCGCCTCGCCCGTCGTGCCGGTCAGCACGAGGCCGTCGTTGCCGTGGCCGACCAGCCACCGGGCCAGCTCGACGGTGCCGTCGAGGTCGAGGCCGCCGTCGTCGCCGAACGGCGTGACCATGGCCGTGACGACCTTGCCGAACCGGGCGTTGCCCATCACTGCGCTCCTTCCAGTCGGGCCAGCCGGGCCTCGTCGGCGCGGTCGATCCCCAGCGTGGCGAGCAGGTCCTCGTGCAGCTCGAACCACACGGTGTGGTAGCTCGGGATCATCGGCTTGGCGAAGTAGTCGGTGTCGCCGGCCCGCACCCGCTCGACTGCGTGGCTGAGCCGGGGGCCGTAAGGCCGGTAGCGGTCGAGCGTGCCGGCCAGGCGGTCGCACACCGGCCGGGCATCGCCGTGGACCGCGGCCAGGTCACGGACCACGGCCTCGTCGTAGGCCGGGTCGCGATGGTCGTTGCGGACCGGCCGGCCGCCGAGCTCGCGCACCTGCCACCGGCTGACCACGTCGAGCACCTCGGGGTTGAGCTGGCGGAACCGACCGTAGGCCCGCTCGACCCGGGGCCGCACGGCGTCGGTGGCGGCCTCGCGGGCGAGCATGCGCTCGTGCGCGGTGCGGCCCTCCTGGGTCAGCGTCCACCCCGGCAGGCCCCCGTCGCGC
>JBKPAS010000094.1:0-4194 GCA_046744265.1 Actinomycetota bacterium | reverse complement strand
ACCAGTACCTGGTCGGCGGGGACGCTCCCCCCGCCGGACGCGGCCGCCGGTGCCGGCAGCGCCGGCGCCGGGACGAGCGAGTGTGACGGTCCGGCCGCTCCCCCGCCGTTGGCGGCCGCCCCCGTGAGCCCTGCAGCAGCAGGCGCCCCCACCCCACCCCACGCCACCTGCGGCATGGTGTTCGACGGGCGCAGCCCGCCCGGCACGACGTCGCCGTCAACCGTCCGCACGAGGTGCCCGTTGACCCTCCAGCGCGGCGCCGGGCCGGGCCGGGTCCACCGCACCGGGTCGACCGCCCGACCCTCGAACGGCTTGGAGATGTCGACCTCTACCCCGGCGACGGCCAGCTGGGCCAGCGCCTGCAGCATGGCCCGCACCCCGTGCTCGCCGGGTCGGTCGGTGGCGACGGCCACGTGCGGCCGGCCGTCGAGGATGCGCTCGACGCACCCGGTCAGGGTCCGGCCCGGGCCGACCTCCACGAACACCCGGGCGCCGGCCTCGTGCATGGCCCGGACCTCGTCGGTGAACCGCACGCTATTCCCCACCTGGGCGGCGAGCAGATCCCGCACCTTGCGGGCATCGGCCGGGTACAGGTCGGCGGTCAGGTTGCTGAACACCGCCAGGGACGGCTCGGTGATGTCGATGCCGTCTAGGTAGCTGGCGAGCGCCTCCGAGGCAGCCGCCACCACCGGACTGTGGAACGCGCAGGCCACAGGCAGCCGCTTGGCGCCGACGCCGGCGTCCTTGAGCCGGCCGAGCGCCTCCTCGATCGCCGGCGTCGGCCCCGCGACCACGAGCTGGGACGGGTGGTTGTCGTTGGCCACGACGACGTCGACGCCGTCGAGGACCTCGTCGACCCGCTCCCGCGAGGCCGAGATCGCCACCATGCCGCCGGGGTCGCCGTCGGGCACCGCGGCCAGGATGCTCTCGGCCCGGGCCTCGCTCAGCTCAAGCAGCGTGCGCTCGTCGAGCGCCCCGGCCACGCACAGCGCGACCAGCTCGCCGTAGCTGTGCCCGGCCACCCTGTCGGGCCGCACGCCGAAGCAGCCGAGAACCGTGGCCGCCGCCAGGTCGGCGAGCCCGAGGGCGGGCTGGGCGACCCGGGTGTCGGTGATCGCCCGGCGCTGGGCATCGCGCTGCTCGTCGGTGAACGCAGCGGGCGGCAGCATGACATCGGTCCACCGCTCGCCGAGGCGCAGCAGCGAGCGGGTCTCGCCGAACGCCACGAACAGGTCGTTGGCCATGCCCGGCCGCTGGCTGCCCTGGCCGGGGAACAGGAACGCCACCTTGGGCGGCTGGCCGTCCTCGCCCGGCGCGACGAGGTCGTCGGAGTCGTCCGAAGCCACGTACACGCCGGGGGCCTTGCCACCCTGCCGGGCCTGGTCCACCTTCGCCCGCAGGTCGTCGACGTCGTCGGCGACGATGGCGACCCGCACCGGCCCCCGCCCCGACGACGAGACGGCGGCCGCGATGTCCCGCAGCCGCCAGTGCCGGCCCCCCTCGGTCATGACGTCGTCGGCCAGCCGCGTGGCCAGGTCGTCCAACGCCGACGACACGGCCGCCGCGTCGCCCCGGAACACGAACAGCTCGGCGGGCCACACGTCCACCGCCCGGTCGGGCACGTCGTCGTCGGCGTGCGACTCGATCACGGCGTGGAAGTTGGTGCCGCCGAACCCGAACGCGCTGACGCCCGCCACCCGCCGAGCACCGACCCACGGCCGCACCTCGTCGAGGAACACGAAGGGGCTGGTCTCGGGGTCCCACGCCCGATTGGGCTGGGTGATGTTGAGCGTCGGCGGCCGGACGCCGTGGTAGACCGCCTTGGCGGCCTTGATGACGCCGGCCAGGCCGGCGGCGCATTTGGTGTGGCCGATGTTGGACTTCACCGACCCCACCGCGCACGACGCCGGCCCCATGCCCGACCGGGTGAACACCTCGGTGAGCGTGGCCAGCTCGGTGCGGTCGCCGACCGTCGTGCCGGTCCCGTGGGCCTCGACCAGCCCGACGTCGCGGGCGTCGACCGCGGCGGCGGCGTAGGCGCGCTCGACGGCCCGCTCCTGGCCCCCCTGCCGGGGCGCGGTCAGGCCCAGGCTGCGGCCGTCGGACGACGCCCCCACCGACCGGACGACCGCGTAGATGCGGTCGCCGTCGCGCTCGGCGTCGGCCAGCCGCTTGAGGACCACGCACGCCACGCCCTCGCCGAGGGCGATGCCGTCGGCCGACTCGTCGAACGTGCGGCACTGACCGGTGGTGGACAGGGCGTGCACGCTCGTGAACAGCAGGAAGTCCTGCACGCCGTTGTGGAGGTCGGCGCCACCGCACAGCACGACGTCGCTCTCCCCCGCCGCCAGCTCGGCGCACGCCACGTCGAGCGCCGCGAGCGACGAGGCGCAGGCGGCGTCGACCGTGATGTTCCGGCCGCCGAGGTCGAGCCGGTTGGCGACGCGACCGGCGATGACGTTGGTCAGCAGGCCGGGGAACGAGTCCTCGGAGATCGTGGGCAGCCACTCGTCCAGCTCGGGCGGCAGGTCGCCCATGTACGACGGGAACAGGGCCCGGAACCCGTGGGCGGCCGACTGGTCGGTCCCGCCCTCGGCGCCGAACACGACCGAGGTCCGCGACCGGTCGAAGGGCCGCTCGGCGTAGCCGGCGTCGGCCAGCGCGTCGGCCGCGATCTTGAGGCTGAGCAGCTGCGTCGGCTCGATGGCGGCCAGCGACGCCGGCGGGATGCCGTAGGCGAACGCGTCGAACGGGATGTCCGACAGGAACCCGCCCCACTTCGAGGCGCTGCCGCTGCGCATGCTGGCGGTCTGGTGCTCCCAGGTGGGGTCGAAGTACTGGTCGACGTCCCACCGCTCGGGCGGGACCTCGGTGATCGAGTTGACGCCCTCGACGATGTTGCGCCAGAACTCCTCGACGTCGATGGCACCGGGCATGACGCAGGCCATGCCCACGATGGCGACGTCGACGGGCTGGGGCTCGGGGCGGCTGCGATCGGCTGCGGCGGCGAGGCCGGCCAGATCGTCGGCCATGTCCTCCGCCACGGCGGCGAGGTGGGCCGTGCCGCCGGACGAGACCGACTCGTGCAGGGCGGCGACGGTCGTCAGCTCGCTGCGCAGCGTGGCGACGTCGCCGATCATGAACATGCCCTCGGACCGCTGCTCGTCGCGGTCGACGGTGACCAGCTCGTCGCCGTCGCGCCTCAGCCCCTTCGACGCCACCCGCAGCCGCCCGAGGTTGAGGCCCTCGAGCTCGGCCCACTGGGCCTGGGGGTCGGCGCCCTCGTCCATGAGCCGGCGGCGGGTCTGCTCGAACGTGTCGACGAACGGCGACTCGGCGCACCGGGTCTGGTGACCGGGCCCCGACTCGAGCAGGGCGGTGCGCTGGCAGGCCAGGGCCTGGGCCTGGAACTCCTCGCCGATGGCGCCGGCGGCGACCGCCTCCTCGGTGAACAGGTAGGCGGTTCCCATGAGCACCCCGATGCGGGCGCCCGCGGCCGCCAGGGGCGCAGCGAGGGCCGCCACCATCGCCGCGCTGCGCTCGTCGTGGATGCCCCCGGCAAAGAGCAGGTCCAGCTCGTCCTCCTTGCCGCCAGCGGCGACCCAGTCGAGCAGGACGTCGACCTGCGCCTCCCACAGGGCGAAGCTCGACCGGGGGCCGACGTGGCCGCCGCACTCGAAGCCCTCGAACACGAACCGCCGGGCACCGTCCTTGAGGAACCGCTCGAGCAGGCCCGGCGCGGGGACGTGCAGGAACGTCCTGATGCCGACCTCCTCGAGCGCAGTGGCCTGCGACGGGCGCCCGCCGGCGATCAGGACCAGCGGCGGGCGGACCTCGCGGATGACCTCCAGCTGCTCGTCGCGCAGCTCCTTGGGGACGAAGCCGAGCACGCCGACGCCCCACGACCGGTCGCCGAGCAGGTCTCGGGTCTCCTCCAGCAGCGGGCGGACCTCGGGCGCCCGCAGCAGCGCCAGGGCGAGGAACGGCATGCCGCCGCCCTCGGCGACGGCGGCGGCGAAGGCGGCGCGGTCCGACACCCGGGTCATCGGGCCCTGGACCACCGGGTAGGTGGTGCCGAGCTCGGGGGCGACGCCGTGGCCGGGCTCGAGCGGCCGGTGCGCGCGGGCGGCGGCGACGTGGTCGTCGATCTCCTGGCGGAGCCCGGTGACCATGCGGCCGACGGTGCCGTAGCGC
>JBKPAS010000089.1:0-5706 GCA_046744265.1 Actinomycetota bacterium | reverse complement strand
GCCCGACACGGCCGCGCCCCAATCCCCACCGGCCGGCGGGACCCGATGCCCGACCCCGCCGTCACCGACGGGCGCCGGGCTGCGGGCCGGCGCCCGGTCGGGCGGCTGACGGCTTCGGGGTGCGGGCCGCAGCCGAACCTGCTCCGCGGGTGCGAGTCCGGCGTCGTCCCGCCTATCGGCGAGAGTGCCGTTCTCGCTCGGAGGTGGGACGCGGGGACGACCGGGCAAGCCCAACCGTGCCATGCAGCAGCGCTCGTCCCAGGCGGGTGGGCGGCGATCGCTAACCTTCCGCCGGTGGGATCCAGGGGAGTGACCGACGTCGCGCCGGGTGGCGCCCCGGCCCCCGCGCCCGCTGGCGACGCGACCGACGACGACAGCCGTCCGGGAGCGGCAACGGGCGGCGAGCCTCGTCCGCCCCGCGAGACCGCCACCAACCGCCGCTGGCTGATCGCGCTGCTCGGCATCTGCGCCCTGGGGCTCGGCCTGCGGGTCGGCTACGTCCTCGGCTGGCAGCAGCTCGACGCGGACGAGCTGGGCGGCGACGCGTACTACTACCACGCGGCCGCGAACCTGCTGGCCGACGGCGAGGGGTTCGTCCACCCGTTCTTCTGGCGTGAGGGCACCCGGGCGCCCGGGGCCGACCACCCGCCGGCCTACCAGGTCGTCCTGGCGGTGCCGTCGCTCATGGGGCTCGACTCGGTCCGCGACCACCAGCTGTTCTCGTGCGTGCTGGGGACCGTCACGATCGGCCTGGCGGGCGTCGCCGGCCGCCAGCTCGCCGGGCGGCGGGCCGGCCTGATCGCCGCCGGGGCGACGGCCCTGTACCCGAACATCTGGATGAACGACGCGGCGATCATGTCCGAGACGCTGGCGCTGCTGTTCGGCGTGCTGGTCGTCATCTGCGCCTACCAGGCCTGGCGCCGTCCCGGGTGGCGGTGGTTCGTGGCCACGGGCGTCGCCATCGGCCTGGCCAGCCTTGCCCGCGCCGAGGGCGTCATGCTCATCGCCCTCGTCGTGTGGCCGCTGGCGGCGTGGGCGCGGGGCCTCGACGGCTGGCGCGTCAGGATGGGCCGGCTGCTCGCCGGCACCGGCGCCGCGCTCGTGGTGATCGCACCGTGGGTCGTGTTCAACATGACCCGGTTCGAGGAGCCGACGACCCTGTCCACCCAGCTCGGGCCGACCCTCGACGTCGCCAACTGCGACGAGACGTACTACGGGAAGGCGCTCGGTGCGTGGTCGTTCGACTGCGCGTCCGACCCCGACGTGCCGAACGCAGACCGGTCGACCATCGACAAGCAGCTGCGCGACGAGGCGATCGACTACGCCCGCGACCACACGGGGCGCCTGCCCGTCGTCCTCACCGCCCGCTTCGGCCGAACCTGGGGCATGTACGACCCATTCGAGCAGCTCAAGTTCGACCGGTTCGCCGAGAACCGGCCGCTGGGGGCGTCCCGGGCCGGGCTGGGCAGCTACTACCTCATCGCCGCCGGGGCGATCGCCGGCGCCGTGGTGCTGCGCCGGCGGGGCATCCCGTCGTTCCCGCTGGTCGCCGGCCTGATCAACGTGGCCGTGACCGTCGTGCTGTTCTACGGCTCGACCCGGTTCCGGGCGCCGGCCGAACCGTCGCTCGTCCTGCTCGCGGCCGTGGCTGCGGACGCCCTCGTCACCCGCCTCCGCCCGCCGACCCCGGCCCCGGCCCCGGCAGTGCCGGCTCTTGCCGCCGACGAGCCGGCGCCCGACCCAGCGGGGCCGCCATGACGATCCGGAACGACGATCGGACCAGCGTGGCGCCCACCGCCACCGAGGCCGCCGAGCCCGCCGAGGCGCCCGAGGCGCAGGCCGACGAGCGAGCGGCAGGCCCAGCGACACCCGCCAGGACGGGCGCTCGGCTCCCGTGCCTCGACGGGGTCAGGGGAATCGCCGCACTCGGCGTGATCCTCGTCCACGTCGGGCTGATCTCCGGGTACAACCCCCGGCCCGGGGCGACGCTCGGCCCCTACTTCGCCCGGGCCGAGGTGGGCGTCACCGTGTTCTTCCTCCTCTCGGGGTTCCTCGTCTACCGCCCGTTCGTCGCCGCCCACCTCGACGGCCGGCCCGCCCCGGCCCTCGGCCGGTACCTCGAGCGGCGGGTCCTGCGCATCGTGCCGCTCTACTGGGCGGCGCTGACGATCGTGCTGTTCGTCCACCACCGCAGCCCGATCGACAACGTCGGCGACCTGGTCACCTACTACGGCTTCGGCCAGATCTACCGGCACGGGTACGAGACCGGGGGCATCCAGCAGGCCTGGAGCCTCTGCACCCTCGTCGCCTTCTACCTCGCCGTGCCCGTCCTCGCCCTGCTCGCCCGCACGATCGCCAACGCCCGGCACGGCCGCCCAGCCCAACGGGCACCCGGCCCCAGCCCCACCACCCGCCTCCGCGTCGAGCTCGCGCTCGCCGCCCTCATGATCGTCGTCGGCTACGCGTACCGCTGGTACGTGGCCAAGGACATCCCCGAGCGCGAGGCCGTCGTCGACGGCCGCCTGAACGGCCTGCCCATCCACGCCGACGTGTTCGGCCTGGGCATGGCGCTCGCCGCCCTCTACGCCTGGGGCGAGCGCCAGCCGGCCGACGCCCGCACGTTCAGCACAATCGCCGGCCGGATCCCGGCCACGGTCTGGTGGGGCCTGGCCGCGGTCGCCTACTGGTACGTGTCCATGAAGGTCGGGCTGCCCCTGACCGCTGGCGCCCACGACCCGGGCGAGTGGATGGCCCGCGAGGTCCTGTACTCGGCCGTCAGCGTCTTCCTGCTCATGCCGGCGGTGTTCGGCCCGCAGGACCGGGGGCCGATCCGCTGGTTCCTCCGCCTGCCCCCGGTCGCTGGGTTCGGCCTGCTCACCTACGGCGTGTTCCTGTGGCACGAGTGGGCGATCGACCGGTGGATGGACTGGCACGACGTCCAGCCGCTCAACGCCTGGTGGCCGGGCATGCTCGCCGCCGTGATGGCGATCACGCTGGCCGTCTCGACGCTCACCTACTGGCTGATCGAGAAGCCGTTCGCCCGGCTGTCGGCCCGGCGGCGGACCGTCCCGGCGCCTGCGCCGGCCCCGGCCGCCTGAGCCCGGAACCCGCCCTACCCACAGAACCCTGTACTGGCCGAGCGCCCCGCGCCGCTAGCCTCGCTCCGTCATGGCCGAGTCCTTCCGAGCGCCCATCGGCACGCAGGACGTGCTTCCTCCCGCGTCCGCGCGCTGGCAGGCCCTCGTCGCCACGTTCGCGGGCGTGGCCGAGCGCTTCGGGTTCGGGCTGATCCACGGGCCGCTGTTCGAGGACCTCGGCGTGTTCCAGCGCCTCGGCGCCGGCACCGAGGTCGTCCGCAAGGAGATGTACGACTTCCGCGACAAGGGCGACCGCCACCTCGCGCTCCGTCCCGAGGCGACGGCGTCGGTGGCCCGGGCGTTCGTGCAGCACCGGCCGCCCACGCCGTGGAAGGTGTGGTGCGTCACGCCGGCGTTCCGCTACGAGCGGCCGCAGGCGGGGCGGCTGCGCCAGCACCACCAGGTCGACGTCGAGGTGGTCGGCGTGGCCGACCCCGACGTCGACGTCGAGGTGATCGCCCTCGGGGCGGAGTACCTGGCCGCGCTCGGCCTGCGCCGGTGGCACCTGGCGATCAACACGATGGGCACGCCGGCCGACCGGGCGGCGTTCGCCGAGGTGGTCCGGGCCTGGCTGCGCGACCGGGCCGCCGACCTGGCCCCCGACGACCGCGAGAAGGTCGAGAGCCACCCCCTTCGGGTCCTCGACTCCAAGCGCGAGGAGACGCAGGCGGTCGTCGCCGGCGCGCCCCGCATGGCGGAAGTGCTCGACGCGGCCTCGCTGCGCCACTTCGAGCGGGTCCAGCGGGGGCTCACGGCGCTCGGCATCCCGTTCACGATCGAGCCGTCGCTGGTGCGGGGGCTCGACTACTACACGCACACGCTGTTCGAGTTCCAGAGCGAGGCGCTCGACGCCGCCCAGTCGACGGTCATCGGCGGCGGCCGGTACGACGGGCTGATCGAGCAGCTCGGCGGTCCGCCCACGCCCGGCATCGGGTTCGGCTCGGGCATCGAGCGCATGCTGCTGGCCTGCGACGCCGAGGGGGTGTTCGGCGGGCCCGAGTCCACGCTCGACGTGTTCGTCGTCGACACCACCGACGGCAGCGCCGCCCGCGACATCGCCCACGAGCTGCGGCAGGCCGGGCTGCGGGCCGACCGGGCGTTCGACGGGCGGTCGATGAAGGCGCAGATGAAGGCCGCCGGCCGGTCGGGCGCGCGGGTGGCCGTGATCGTGGGCGAGCAGGAGGCCGCCGACGGCACCGCCACCGTCCGCGACCTGCGCCAGGCGTCGCAGCAGGTCGCGCTCCGGGCCGACGTGGTCGGGCTGATCCGCAAGCTGATGGAGGGATCGTGAGCGACTCGCCGTACGCCCCGGCCGCCGGCCTGCGCACCCACTGGTGCGGCGAGCTGCGGCCGTCGCACGTCGGGCAGCAGGTGTCCGTGTGCGGCTGGGTGGCCCGCCGGCGCGAGCACGGCGAGCACCTGGCCTTCGTCGACCTGCGCGACCGCGAGGGCCTGCTGCAGTGCGTGGTCGACGGCTCGGTCAACGTGCGCAACGAGTGGGTCCTGCGCATCACCGGCACGGTCCGGGCCCGGCCCGAGGGCACGGCGAACCCGGCGTTGCCCACCGGTGAGGTCGAGCTGGGCGACTGCCGGGTCGAGGTGCTGAGCGAGGCCGAGCCGCTGCCGTTCCCGCTCGACGAGCGCATCGACACCGACGAGACCGTCCGCCTGCGCCACCGCTACGTCGACCTGCGCCGCGACCGCATGCAGCGCAACCTGCGGGCCCGGGCCGTGGTCAACAGCGCGCTGCGCCAGTCGATGGAGTCCCAGGGCTTCGTCGAGATCGAGACACCCATGCTGATCGCCTCGACGCCCGAGGGTGCCCGCGACTTCGTGGTGCCGTCGCGCCTGAACCCCGGCACCTTCTACGCCCTGCCCCAGAGCCCGCAGCTGTTCAAGCAGCTGTGCATGGTGGGGGGGCTCGACCGCTACTTCCAGATCGCCCGGTGCCTGCGCGACGAGGACCTGCGCGCCGACCGCCAGTTCGAGTTCATGCAGCTCGACATGGAGGCGAGCTTCGTCGGGCAGGACGACGTGCTCGCGTTCGTCTCGACCGCCGTGGCGTCGGCCGTGTCGGCGGTTGCGGGGGGGTCGATCGGGCCCGTGCCCCGCATGACCTGGCACGACGCCATGGAGCGCTACGGGTCCGACAAGCCCGACATCCGCTTCGGGTTGGAGCTGGTCGAGCTGACCGACGTGTTCGCCGCCACCGAGTTCAACGCGTTCCGGGCGCCGTGCGTGAAGGGCATCAGGCTGCCCGGCGGGGCGGACACGTCCCGGAAGCGGCTCGACGACCTCACCGACCGGGTCAAACGGTGGGGCGGCAAGGGGCTGGTTTGGCTGCGGGTGCTCGAGGACCGGCTCGACGGGCCGGTCGCCAAGTTCCTGTCGTCTGTCGAGGTCGCCGACCTTCGGGCCACGCTGTCCGCCGAGCCGGGCGACATGCTGTTCCTCGTGGCCGACGAGCGGTCGCGGGTGCGGCACCTGCTCGGGCTGTTGCGGCTCGAGCTCGGGCGCCCGCCGGTGACCGAGGGTGGGCTGCAGTTCCTCTGGGTGGTCGACTTCCCCT
>JBKPAS010000016.1:0-2853 GCA_046744265.1 Actinomycetota bacterium | reverse complement strand
GCTCGACGGCACCCGCACGTTCCTGCAGACGCGGGGCATCGACCTGCCCGAGGGCGACCCGTCGGACCCGACCGAAGCGGCCACGATCAACGGCGTGAGCAACCGCAAGAACGAGCGCGTGCTCCAGCTGCTGGCCGAGGGCAAGGTCGAGGTGTACGACGGGTCCATCGAGTACGTCCGCCAGGCACGCTCGGCAGGACTTCGCACCGCCGTCGTGTCGTCGAGCGCCAACACCGCCCAGGTCCTCGAGTCCGCCGGCATCAGCGACCTGTTCGAGGCCCGCATCGACGGGCTGGTCGCCATCGAGCGCAAGCTCAAGGGCAAGCCCGCCCCCGACACGTTCCTGGCGGGCGCGGAGGCGCTGGGGGCGACCCCCGGGCAGGCCGCGGTGTTCGAGGACGCGCTCGCCGGGGTCGAGGCCGGCCGGGCCGGGCGGTTCGCGGTCGTCGTCGGCGTCGACCGGGTCGGCCAGGCCGACGCGCTCGCGGCCCACGGCGCGGACGTCGTCGTGCAGGACCTGAGCGAGCTGCTGGAGGGCACGCAGTCGTGACCGAAGCGCTGAGAGTCGGCGAGGTCGGCAAGCCGACCTACCTGGTCGAGCCCTGGTGCGTGCGCGAGCGCGACCTCGACATCGACGCGCTGGCCCGCAGCGAGTCGGTGTTCGCCCTGTCCAACGGCCACATCGGCCTACGGGGCAACCTCGACGAGGGCGATCCCCACGGGCTGCCGGGCACGTACCTCAACTCGGTGTACGAGTTGCGGCCGCTGCCGTACGCCGAGGCCGGCTACGGGTATCCCGAGTCGGGCCAGACGGTCATCAACGTGACCAACGGCAAGCTGTTCCGCCTGCTGGTCGACGACGAGCCGTTCGACGTGCGCTACGGCACGGTCGAGGCCCACGAGCGCACGCTCGACCTGCGGGCCGGCACCCTGCACCGCGAGGTGACCTGGCTGTCGCCGGCAGGCGACCGCATCAAGATCACGTCCACCCGGCTGGTGTCGCTCACCCACCGGGCGGTCGCCGCCATCTGCTACGAGGTCTCGCCGGTCGACGCGCCGCTGCGCATCGTCGTGCAGTCCGAGCTCGTCGCCAACGAGGACCTGCCGCCCCAGAGCAAGGACCCCCGGGCCGCCGCCGCGCTGGAGAACCCGCTGGTCAGCGAGGAGCACGCGATCAACGGCACGAAGGCCATCCTCGTCCACCGCACCCGCAACAGCGGCCTGCGCATCGCCGCGGGCATGGACCATGTGATCGAGGGCCCCGAGGGCCTCGACCGCGAGATGACCGGCGCCGCCGACGTGTGCCGCCTCACGATCGCCACCCAGCTGGCCGAGGGCGAGAAGCTGCGCATCGTCAAGTTCCTGGCCTACGGGTGGTCGAGCCAGCGGACCCGCCCGGCCCTGCACGACCAGGTGGTGGCGGCGCTGGCGTCCGCCAGGCTGGCCGGGTGGGACGGGCTCGTCGAGGAGCAGCATGCCTACCTCGACGACTTCTGGGCCGGGGCCGACGTCGAGGTCGAGGGCGACGCCGAGGTCCAGCAGGCGGTGCGGTTCGGGCTGTTCCACATCCTGCAGTCGGGGGCGCGGGCCGAGAAGCGGCCGATCGCGGCCAAGGGCCTGACCGGCGCCGGCTACGACGGCCACACGTTCTGGGACACCGAGACGTTCGTCCTGCCGGTGCTCACCTACACGCACCCCGACGCCGCCGCCGACTCGCTGGCATGGCGGCAGCTCACGATGCCCCAGGCGCTCGACCGGGCCCGCGAGCTGAACCTCGAGGGCGTGGCGTTCCCGTGGCGCACGCTGCGGGGGCAGGAGTCGTCGGGCTACTGGCCGGCCGGCACCGCCGCGTTCCACATCAACGCCGACATCGCGGACGCGGTCGTCCGCTACCTCGACGCCACCGAGGACGAGCAGTTCGAGCGCGACACGGCCGTCGAGCTGCTCGTCCAGACCGCCCGGTTGTGGCGCAGCCTCGGCCACCACGACACCGACGGGCGGTTCCGCATCGACGGCGTCACCGGGCCCGACGAGTACAGCGCGATCGCCGACAACAACGTCTACACGAACCTGATGGCGCAGCAGAACCTGAGCGCGGCGGCCGACGTGGCCTGCCGCAACCTCGACGTGGCCGAGCGACTGGGCGTCACCACCGAGGAGATGGCGTCGTGGCGCGACGCCGCCAAGGCGATCGTCATCCCCTACGACGAGCGGCTCGGCGTCCACCCCCAGAGCGACGGCTTCACCAACCACGCCCGGTGGGACTTCGAGGACACCCGGCCCGACCAGTACCCCCTGCTGCTCAACTTCCCGTACTTCGACCTGTACCGGAAGCAGGTGGTCAAGCAGGCCGACCTCGTCCTCGCCATGCAGCTGCGGGGCGACGCGTTCACGCAGGAGGACAAGGCCCGCAACTTCGCCTACTACGAGGCGCTGACCGTGCGCGACTCGTCGCTGTCGGCCTGCACCCAGGCGGTCATCGCCGCGGAGCTGGGCCACCTCGAGCTGGCCCACGACTACCTGGGCGAGGCCGCGCTCATGGATCTGCGCGACCTCGCGCACAACACGCGTGACGGCCTGCACATGGCGTCGCTGGCCGGGGCGTGGACCGCGCTCGTCGAGGGCTTCGGGGGCATGCGCGCCCGCAACGGGCGGCTGGCGTTCGCGCCCCAGCTGCCGGCCTCGATCAGCCGGCTGCGCTTCCGCATCCGTTACCGGGGACGGCGGCTGGTGGTCACGACCGACCACGACGAGGCGGCGTACGAGCTGCTCGAGGGCCCGCCGATCACCGTGTCCCACCACGGGGAGGAGATCGACCTGCGGCGCAAGCCGGTGACCCGGCCGGTGCCGGCG
>JBKPAS010000120.1:0-5912 GCA_046744265.1 Actinomycetota bacterium | reverse complement strand
CCTCCAGACCGAGCGCCCGGCAGAGACCGACCCAGAAGTGGTCCTCGTTCATGATCCCGATGGCGACATATCTGCCGTCCTTGGTCGGGAACACGCCGTAGCCGGGGGCGCCGCCCCGCCACGCCGCCGCCCACTGGCGGGAGCGGTCGAAGGCCGGCGACGAGGTCGACGCCCGCATCGTCAACACCGCCTCGCCGTAGGGCCTCTACGGCAACGCCGGCCAGGTCGACTGCGGCGCCGCCAAGGCCGGCATCGCGGCGATGACGATGGTCGAGGCGCTGGAGCTGGGCCGCTACGGCGTCACCGCCAACTGCCTGGCCCCGACCGCCATCACCCGGCTGGTGGCGTCGGTCATGGGCGGCGCCGAGAACATCCCCGACGAGACGAAGGAGGCGCTGGCGCCCCGCTGGGTCGCGGGGGTGGGGACCTGGCTGGCCAGCCCGGTGTCCCGCGGGGTCACCGGGCGGGTGTTCGACGTGCGGGGCGACAAGTTGGTCGTCGCCGAGGGCTGGCACCGGGGTCCCGAGGCCGAGAACCCGGGCACGCCGGCGGCGGTCGGTCCGGTGGTGGCCGACCTGCTGGCGCGGACTCGTCCGAATGCCGACCTCGACGGCAAGGACGATCCGAGCCGCTTCGCGACGGGCTGAGCCGGCTGGCGAGCGTCAGCGGGCAGCGGCCCGTTTCGCCAGCGGGATCTTGTACAGCCGCGACCAGTTCTCGCCGACGATCCGCACCTTGGCGTCGAAGGGAAGGTCGAGCTTCTCGAACCCGTCGACGGCGTGGGGGTACGCCGAGTCGCCGTGGGGGTAGTCGGTGGAGAACACCAGGTTGTCGGCCCCGAACCAGTCCACGTAGTGGACCGCGGTCGCCTCGTCGGCCTCGACCGACAGGAAGCAGTTGCGCCGGAAGTAGTCCGACGGTGCCATGGTTAGGTCGGTGGCCTCGTACCAGCCGGTCCACTCGTGGTGCTCGTCGAGCCGGTGGAGCAGCCACGGCGCCCACGAGCAGTTGCCCTCGAGCAGGGCGACCCGGAGGTCGGGGAAACGCTCGAGCACGCCGCCGGCGCACAGGCACACGGTCACGAACTGGATGCCGAGCGGCTGGTTGAACGTGTGCCACATCATCAGCCGGTCGAGCACCTCGAGCGAGAAGTCCGGCCGGAGGTAGGTCTGGCCGCCGCCGTGGAACGCCACGGGCACGTCGAGCCGCTGGATCTCGGCCCACAGCGGGTCGTAGGCCGGGTGGTGCCAGGGACGCCGGTTCACGCAGCCCGGCGCCAGGAACACGGCCTTGAAGCCGAGCTCCTCGACGCAGCGCCGGGCCTCGGCGACCGCGCCGTCGACGTCGTGGGGCGCCACCATGGCGGCGCCGAACATGCGGTCGGGCGCGTGGGCGCAGAACCCGGCCAGCCAGTCGTTGTAGGCCCGGGCGATGGCCGACGCGTAGGCGGGTTCGAGCCCGTCGGGCCCGACGGCGTCGACCGAGTCGAGGCCGAGGACGAACAACCCCCGCGAGGGGTAGAGCACGGCCAGGTCGATGCCCTCGGTGTCCATGGCGTCGATCTGCGAGGCCGCGTCCCAGCCGCGGGACTCGGGGTCGGCGTAGACACTGTCGTGGTCCTCGCGCCACCCGGTCTTGCGGCCGGCGACCCGCAACGGCCGGACCCGGCCCATGCGCAGCATCGTGTGGTTCTTCACCCGGACGCGCATGTCCCGCGGCATCTCCGACAGCCCGATGGGCGCGGCGTGGGCGAAGGCCGGGTCGATGTGACGCTGCCACAGGTCGGGCGGCTCCATCACGTGGAGGTCGCTGTCGGCGATCACGTGCCCCCGGAGCGAACTGGGCATGCGCCGTATTCTAACATGCGTGTCATGTCTGCGCTCCCGCCCTATGTCCGCACGACCGGCCCGGCCGACACCCCGGCGATGCGCCCGCTGCCGCCGCCGGCGGAGCCCTCGAGCACAGCGCCATGGCGACGCGGGCCCGCCCGGAGGCCACCGCCCAGGCGGCCTCCCGGAAGGCGACCAGCCCGGTCGCCGAGGCGTTCTCGACGTGGGTGACCGGCAACCCGGTGAGGCCCAGCTCCTTCATGGCCTTCACACCGAGCAGCGCGGCCGCCTGGATGTAGCCGACGAACGCTTCGTCGACGTCGGTCAGGGTCATGCCGCCGTCGTGCAGTGCGGCCAGCCCGGCGTCACGGGCGAGCTCGGCGGGGCTTCGCTCGCGGTAGGAGCCGAAGCGGACCACGCCCGACCCCGCGACGGCGACGCCCTCGATCCTCATGCCGAGCCGTCTCCGACCGGGCGGAAGCGGAGGATGACGACCTCGGCCCCGGCCTCCAACGGCTACCGGACCGCGACTGCCACCACCCGCGCCGTCGAGCAGGTGCTCGACCGGGGGAAGACGCGGCCGAGCACCCGACCGATGATCTCCTCGCTGGAGCCGCCGCTGTAGGCGTCGGCGGTGTCGAAGAACGTGATGCCGGCGTCGGCCGCCTTGCGGACGATCGGCTCGGCCTCCGCCTCCTCCAGCGACCACGGTCGCCCGGCCTCCTTGCTGCCGAAGCTCATCATGCCCAGGCACAGCCGGGACACCTTCAAGCCGCTCTGTCCGAGTCGCACGTGCTCCACGACCCGCTTCTACCGCCCGGCCATCCCCTATCTTCTCGATGTATCGACCACACCGGCCGCGCGGCCGGGTGGCCGGGTGAGGGGGTGCTGGTCGGGTGCTGTTCCTCCACGAGGTGCACCGCGTCGTGGGCGGCAAGGAAGAGGAGTTCGAGGCCGCCTACCGGGCGTGGATGACGGCGCTGGACGCCGACGACGGCGCCCGGCTGCTGTGGTTCCTGCACCACGCCCACGGCACCGGCCCCTCGTACCAGGTCGTCACGGTCACGGGCCTCGCCGACGGCGCGGCTTGGGAACGGTTGGCCCACCGCGTCCATGCCGGCGACCTGCGGGGCTGGGCGCGCGAGGTCGACCGGTACCGGCACGACGTCTGGGCCCGCCTGCTCATGCCGCTGCCGTTCTCGCCGCTGGACGTCGAGCTGGCCGACGTGCCGACCGACGGACACCGCCACGAGCCCAGCTTGTACATGGAGGACACCATGTGGCCCAGGCGGGGGGAGGTCGACGAGTACGTCGCCGCGGCCGGCGACTTCTACATGACCATGCTCGAGGCCAAGGCCGAGGCGGGGGATGCGCGGACGCTGCTGCGCATCGAGGCCGCCTACCAGACCATGCCGGGGGCCGGACGCCATCCCGAGGTCACGCTCATGCAAAAGGTGTGCAGCATGCCGCAGCTCGTCCACCTGCTCACCCACGACATGCCCGAGGAGATGAGCCGCCCCGGCACCTGGATGCACGACGCCCTGCAGTACCGCGACCGGTGGCGCAGCAAGCTGCTCCGCACGGCGACCTGGTCGCCGCTGTCCTGAGGCGGTTCGGGCTCGTGAACGTTGGACGCGCGATCGACCCGGCGGTTCAGCGCGTGCCGAACCGCATCGCGGTGGTCGTCGGCGACCGGCGATGCACCTACCGGGAGCTCGAGAGTTGGGTACGCCGGGTGGCCGTCGCGCTCGCCGCCCGCGGCGTCGTGCCGGGTGATCGCGTCGCCCTGGTGGACAACGGCAGCGTCCTGTCGGTCGCGACGATCCTGGCGGCCGCTCGCATCGGCGCGGCATCGGCGCAGATGAACGTCCAGCTCACCGCAGACGAGCTGGCGCACCTCGTGGCTGCGGTACGGGCGACGGTGGGAGTGGCGGGTGAGCCGTTCCGCGAGCGGTTGGCCGGCGCCATCGGCTCGGGCGTCGTCATCGGAGAGAGCGACATCGCCGACCTCGACGACCCGCAGCTCGCGGACCCCGGTGGAGCCGTCGGTGACGGTGACGACGAGGCGCTCGTGCTGTTCACCAGCGGCACGACCGGCCTGCCGAAGCCGATCTCGATCAGCCATGGTGTGGTCGACCAGCGCTTGGCGTTCTACGCCGCACCCATAGACCCCGACGCCCCCCAAGCCACGGACATGATGTCGGCCCCGATCTTCCACATCGGCGGCACGCTGGGGCTGCTGGTCAGCCTGCACGCGGGCCACAAGCTGGTCGTCCTACCCCGCTTCGACGCCGGCTCGTGGCTCCGGGCCGTCGAAGAGCAGCGGGTGTCCCAGACCTTCGTCGTGCCCACGATGCTCCAGCGGATCCTCGACCATCCGGACTTCGGCTCGCGTGACCTGAGCTCGCTGCGCCAGCTCAGCTACGGCGCGGCGGCCGCGCCGGTGGACGTGGTCGAACGGGCTCTCGACGCCCTGCCGCACGTCGGCTTCGTGAACGTCTTCGGGCAGACGGAGACCCTCGGCGCCTACGCCGCCCTCACGGCCGAGGACCACCGCCGCCGGCACAAGCTGGGCTCGGCGGGCACGGCGTTGCCAGGTGTCGAGCTGCGCATCGTCGACGTGGTCGGCGGCGAAGACGGCGGGGACTGCGCCGTCGGCGGGGTGGGGGAGGTGTGGGTGCGAGCCGCCCAGAACGTCAGCCGCGACTGGCTGCGCACGGGCGACCTGGCGTTCATCGACGACGAGGGGTACCTGCACCCGGTCGGCCGGCTGAGCGACACGATCAACCGCGCCGGGGAGAAGTTCGGGCCGATCGAGGTGGAGGAGGTGCTGCGGGCCCACCCGGGAGTCCGGGACGCCGGCGTGGCCGGGGTTCCCGACGTCGAGATGGGCCAGCGGGTCGGGGCGGTGGTGGTGGCGGAGGGCACGGTCGACGCCGACGACCTCGGGGCGTTCTGCGCTGAGCGGCTCGCCCGCTACAAGCTGCCCGAGTGGATCGTCTTCGCCGACGACCTGCCCTACAGCAACCTCGGCAAGGTCAGCCGCGCGGCGCTGGCGGCGGTGATCCTCCGCGCCCAGGAGGAAGGGACGGCCCACGATGCTCTTCATGCATGAGGTCCACTCCGTGGTGGGCGAGAAGGAGCGGGAGTTCGAGGCGGCCTACCGCGACGAGTGGATGCCGCGGTTGGCGAGCGGCGACGACGCCCGGCTGCTCTGGTACCTGAACCAGGCCCACGGCAGCGGACCGGCGTACACCGTCGTCACGGTCACCGCCGTGCCGGACGGCGACGCCTACCAGCGGCTTGCCGAGCGCCTGCGGGGCGGCGACCTGCTCGACTGGTCCCGCGCGATCGGCGAGATGCGCCACGACGTCGTCGGCAAGATGCTCGTTCCCGTGCACTGGTCGCCGCTGAGCGAGGTCGACCTGGCCGCGGTGCCCACCGACGGCGCCGAGCACGAGCTGTCGCTCTACATGGAGGACACCGGCTGGCCGTCGGCGCCGCTGGACGACTACATCGACTTCTGGAACGACGAGTACTTCCAGATGATGCGGAAGCTGCCGGCCGACCGGAGGATCCTCGAGATCGAGGGCTGCTTCCAGGTCGCCTTCGGCACGCATCGCCGGCCCGAGGCCATCCTCGTGCAGAAGATCCTGAGCTACGACCTCCTGATGGGTCTGATCTCCGAGCCCGAGAACTACGACCCCGACCGGTGGCCCGGCTCGTACATGCACCGGGGCCTGCGCTACCGCGACCAGTGGGAGAGCCGGCTCCTGCGCTCGAGCGCGTGGTCGCCGCTGTACTGACCGTCCGCCCTCGTCAGGTGCTGCGGTCGTCGGCGAGGGCGGCGGTCAGCGCGGCCCTCGACGACCCGGAACGACACGCGGGCGACGTCGTCGGGGCCGCGGCCGAAGTGACCGGCGAGCGAGGCGGTGGTGAAGCCGGAAAGGGGCGGGGCCGGCCGTCGGTTCCGGCCGATGTGGTGGCCGGCGTTTTCCTGCGTCGTGAGGGCGATCCCTCGGACATGCTCCGGGGGCCGATCACCGTGAGCTGGCGGTGAGCGGCCCACCTCCACCGCGGAAG
>JBKPAS010000108.1:0-8865 GCA_046744265.1 Actinomycetota bacterium | reverse complement strand
AGGAGCTCGGCCTGGTCGTAGCCCCGCCGTCGCCGGCGCCCCCGCGAGGTCGGCGCCCAGGTGACGACGGCGCCGGGCGGCGGGACGAGCAACTGGGCCATGCGCCCCGCCAGCCACGTGAGCACCGCCCGGTCGTTGCGGTACTTCAGGCCGGTGACGAGCCGGCGGGACGCGCCCTCGTAGACGAGCAGCGCCCGGCAGGCGTCGAGCCCGTCGGGCGGCGGGGCAGCGGGAGCACGGCGCAGCCGCGTCGCACACCGCCGGCAGGGCGCGACCCCCGCCGCCCCGCACACCGGACACCGCGTCGGCAACAGCACGCCGCCACCCTACGAACGGGGTGTGACAGGGAAGCCGGAAGCCGAGCCGCGGCTCAGGCCGTCAGGCCGTCAGCAAGCCGGTGCAGGTGGGCCGCCAGCCGGCCGGCGGCCGCCGCGGCCGCAAGAACCACGGCCCGGGTCATGGCGTGCGCCGCCCAGATCACCACGAACAGCACCGCGGTCGCGACGACCGCCCACTTCGCCGACAGGGTGAGCACGGCCCGCTCGACGGTGCTGTGCGGGTCGGTCATCGGCTCCCAGCTGTTGAGGCGGGCGAACCGCCCCAGCACCACCCCGACCGCGGCGAGCAGGTGGACGCCCAGCTCGATCGACGTCCGCTGGGCGGCGAGGCCGACCCGCTCGACGTACCGCCCCAGCTCGGCCACGCAGAACGCGTACGACAGCAGCCCGACGGCGATGAACGCCGCGTAGACCGGCAGCACGGCCCCCACGACGGCACCGTCGCCGCGGGCGGCCAGCACGTCGCCCCTCAGGTGGACGAGGTCGGTGATCACGTAGGGCGCGTTGGGCAGGAACAGCACGAACAGGGCGAGCCCCGCCCACCACAGCCCGGACCGCTGGCCCCGGTGCCGGAACACGAGCGGCGCGAGCACGGCCGGCACGAGCGCCAGCAGCAGGTTCCAGGTCATCCACAACCCGTTGCCGCGCACGACGGCGGACAGGTCCTGGGCGGCGACATGCAGCGAGTGCATGCCCCCATGGTGGCCCCGTCGCCGCCGTTAGGCGAGGGCGCCAAGGGCGGGGGTGTCGGAGGGGAGAGGGTCTCCCTCCCCCCTCCGGGCATCAATACCGGTAGTGGTCGGGCTTGTAGGGGCCCTCGACCGGCACGCCGATGTAGTCCGCCTGCTCGTGCGTGAGCTTGGTCAGCTTCACGCCGAGGGCGTCGAGGTGCAGGCGGGCCACCTTCTCGTCCAGCTGCTTGGGCAGCACGTACACGCCGAGCGGGTAGTTGTCGGTCTTGCCGAACAGCTCGATCTGCGCCAGCACCTGGTTGGTGAAGCTCATCGACATCACGAAGCTCGGGTGGCCGGTGGCGCAGCCGAGGTTCAGCAGCCGGCCCTCGGCCAGGACGATGATCGAGTGCCCGTCGGGGAACACGAACTCGTGGACCTGGGGCTTGATCTCGACCTTGCGCACGTCGCTCAAGCGGGCGAGCCCGGCCATGTCGATCTCGTTGTCGAAGTGGCCGATGTTGCCGACGATGGCGTTGTGCTTCATCCGGGCCATGTGCTCGGCCGAGATGATGCCCTTGTTGCCCGTGGCGGTGACGAAGATGTCGGCGGTGTCGATGACCGACTCGAGGGTGCTGACCTCGTAGCCCTCCATCGCCGCCTGCAGCGCGCAGATCGGGTCGGCCTCGGTGACGATGACTCGGCAGCCCTGGCCCCGCAGCGACTGGGCGCAGCCCTTGCCCACCTCGCCGTAGCCGCACACGACCGCGACCTTGCCGCCGATCATGACGTCGGTGGCACGGTTGATGCCGTCGATCAGGCTGTGGCGGCAGCCGTAGAGGTTGTCGAACTTCGACTTGGTGACCGAGTCGTTGACGTTGATCGCCGGGAACAGCAGCTGCCCGGCCTCGGCCATCTGGTAGAGCCGGTGGACGCCCGTCGTCGTCTCCTCGGTGACGCCCTTGATGCCCGAGGCGATGGTGGTCCACCGGGTCGGGTCGTCGGCGAACCACCGCTTGAGCGTGTCGATGATGACGTGCCACTCGTCGGGGTCGTCCTCGGTGGCGTCGGGCACCGCGCCGGCCTTCTCGTACTCGGCGCCCTTGTGGACCAGCAGCGTGGCGTCGCCGCCGTCGTCGAGGATCATGTTGGGCCCACCGCCGTCAGGCCAGTTCAGGGCCTGCTCGGTGCACCACCAGTACTCCTCGAGGGTCTCGCCCTTCCAGGCGTAGACGGGCACGCCCCGGGGATTGTCGGGCGTGCCGTCGGGGCCGACGGCCACGGCGGCGGCCGCATGGTCCTGCGTCGAGAAGATGTTGCAGGACACCCAGCGCACCTGGGCGCCGAGCGCGGTGAGGGTCTCGATCAGCACTGCGGTCTGGATGGTCATGTGCAGCGACCCGGTGATGTGGGCACCGGCCAGCGGCTGGCTGTCGGCGAACTCGGCCCGCAGGGCCATGAGGCCGGGCATCTCGTGCTCGGCGAGCTCGATCTCCTTGCGGCCCCAGGCCGCGAGCGAGAGGTCGGCGACCTTGAAGTCGCCCTCGGTGAGGATGGTCATGGGCTCTCTCCCTGATGACGCGATCGGTCGGCCGGGCGGCTCAGGCGCCGCCAGCCGTTCTCGTCACCGGGCTGGGTGCCGCTGCACCACCCATCTCAGCCCGAAGCACTGGCCATCGTAATGCAGTCGCGACGTCACCCGACAGCTGCCGGCTCGGCGACCCGGGCCGGCGTCACCTCGACCGGGATGCCGTTGAGCACCGACGTGCCCGACACCGGGTCGAGCAGTTCCTCGTCGGCCAGCAGGTTGCTGTTGACGCCGGCGTGGCGGCGGGCGACGGACAGCTCGACGCCGTCGAGGTCGTGCCCCCACCCGTGCGGGATGCTCACGACACCCGGCCGGACCGCATCGGTGACCTCGACAGGGACCGTCACCGTGCCGGTCCGGGACCGGACCTCGGCGTCTCCCCCGTCGACCAGCCCCAGCCGGCCGGCGTCGTCGGGGTGGACGTGCAGCGTGCACCGCGGCTTGCCCTTGACCAGGACCTCGACGTTGTGCATCCACGAGTTGTTCGACCGCAGGTCGCGGCGGCCGACGAGGACGAGCGCATCGGCGGACCCGGGCTCGGCGAGGGCCTCCCGCAGGCGGGCGACGTCGGCCACCAGCGGCTCGGGGGCCAGCTCGATCATGCCGGACGGCGTGCGCAGCACCTCGGGCACCCGCGGCTCGAGCGGGCCCAGGTCGATGCCATGGGGGTGGTCGATCAGCACGTCGAGCGTGACGCGCGGGCCGTCGGTGCGGGCGCCGAACCCGTCCCCGTAGGGCCCGGTGCGGACCATGAGGTCGAGGATGCGCTCGGGGCCCCGCCGCCCGGCCTTGCTCACCTCGGCGAGGATCTCGTCGGGGTCGCGCCCGGCAATCGGACCGTGCTCGTCGGCCACGGCCGCGTCGATAAGCGTGCGGACCACCAGGTCGTCGACGATCGCGGGGTCGGCGCCGCTGCCCATGCCCTGCAGGACCAGCGCCAGCTTCGCCAGGACCTGCCACTCGTCCGGCTGGCCGTCGTCGAGCGGCAGCACCGGCGGGCTGTAGTGCGCCACGTTGCGGATCGCGAGCTGCAGCAGCGCCAGGTCGTAGTGGGCCTTCTGCAGCGCGCTCGGCACCGGCAGGATCACATCCGCGTGGCGGGTCGTCTCGTTGACGTAGGGATCGACGGCGACGTAGGCGTCGAGCTGGTCGAGGGCGGCGTCGAGCCGGCCGGCGTTGGGCGTCGACAGGACCGGGTTGCCAGCGACCGTGACCAG
The DNA here is from genome assembly GCA_046744265.1 of Actinomycetota bacterium. Classification (GTDB taxonomy): domain Bacteria; phylum Actinomycetota; class Acidimicrobiia; order Acidimicrobiales; family VFJN01; genus DATCLS01. Next base: position 5,051 of record JBKPAS010000108.1, on the reverse strand, counting down.
CGCCTTGATCTGGCCCTCGCCCGGGGTGTCGATCTCCTCGGCCAGGCAGGCGACCGGCAGCTCGCCGAGCGCCTCGGGCAGTCCCCGGACCCGGCTGCGGCGCCTGTGCAACGTGACTGGCCGCCCGTAGCGGGGCGCGCCCCGGGTGTTGGCGGCGCCGACCGCCGCCTTGGTGAACATGGCGCCGCCCGGCTTGTCGAGGTTGCCGGTCAGCACGTTGAGGACGTCGACCAGCCAGGACGTCAGCGTGCCGTACAGCGCCGTCGTCGTGCCGATGCGGCCGTAGACGGCGGCCGTGGGGGCGGCGGCGAGGTCGTGGGCCAGGGTGCGGATGTCGGCAGCAGCCAGGCCCGTCACCGGCTCGACGGCCTCGGGGGTGAACGGACCGGCCAGCTCGACGACCTGGTCGACCGCGGCTCGGTCGACGTAGTCGCCGAGGTGGGCGAGGTCGACCATGTCGTCGGCCGCGAGCACGTTGACCAGCGCCATGAGCAGGAACGGGTCGGCGCCGGGCCGGATCGCGAGGTGCCGGCTCGCCACCTCGGCGGTCTTCGTGCGGCGGGGGTCGACGACCACGAGCCGCCCGCCCCGGGCCAGCAGGGCCTCGATGCGGCCCGGCCAGTCGGGCGCGGTGGCCAGGCTGCCGTTGGACGCGTACGGGTTGGCGCCCAGCATGACCAGCAGGTCGGTCCGGTCGACGTCGGGGACCGGTACGGTCAGCGCGCCGCCGAACATCAGGGCCGACGAGACCTCCTTGGGCCGCTGGTCGACCGTGCTGGCCGAGAAGACGTTGGTCGTGCCCAGCGCCTTGATCAGCGGGCGCAGGTAGAGCAGGCCCGCGAGCGAGTGGGCGTTGGGGTTGCCGAGGTAGATGGCGGTGGCGGCGCGCCCATGCTGCTCGATCACGGGTGTCAGGAGGCGCTCGACCTCGGCGAACGCCTCGTCCCAGGTCGTGGGGACGAGCTTGCCGTCTCGCCGGACCAGCGGCTGGCGCAGCCAGTCGGGGTCCTCGTGCAGCTGGCGCAGCGTCGAGCCCTTGGGGCAGATGTAGCCGTGGCTGAACACGTCGTCGCGGTCGCCCCGGATGCGCCCGACGGTGTCGCCGTTCAGCGTGATCTCGAGCCCGCACCCGGCCTCGCACAGCGGGCACACCCGAAACGCCGTCCGCCTGCCGTTCGCCCCGACCCCGTTCCCGTCACTGCTCATCGCGACCCCCTTCGCCGAGGACATGCTGCCAGCATCACACCCTCAACGACGAGCGTCGCCCGTTTGTGAGGTCGCCGCTCCCGTCGCGTTCTCGCCCCCGAAGTTGTCGTGGACACGACAACATCGGGGGCGAGAACCGATCGTCAGGGTCCGGCGAGGGCCGCCTTGAGGTCGTCGAGGACCGGGACGGGGCCGGGGTCGATGCCGGCCTGGGCGGCGAGCTCGAGGGAGACGAAGTCGCCGAGCAGGGTCAGGTCGAACAGCTGGGCCAGGGGCCCGTCGCCGACGGCCTGCACCTCGACGACCTCGTGGACGACCTCGGCCAGCAGGTCGCGGACGAGGTCGAAGCGGCGGGCCTCCTGCGGGTGCTCTTCGTCGTGGCGAAGCTCGACGAGCGTGAATACCTGGCGGGTCATGTCGCCGTGCTGCCCCCACCCGCAGATCTCGTTGTGGCACAGCTCGGGCATGGCGGCGGCGAACGCCGGCGCTTTGGCATTCTCGTTGACCTGGGCCTTCCACCGCTGGGCGGCGACCGCCCCGAGGGGACCGGCGCCGATGATCAGCGGGATCGTCGGCCCGATCGTCCGGGCGATCGCGGCCGCCGAGTCACCCGCGAACACCGCGTCGCGCCGCACCACCAGCTGGGCGACCGCTGCGTCGATCCACGCCGAGGCCCCCGGGAACAGCCCGACCGACTCGAGCAACGAGAGTATGGGCACCACCAGCGCGCCCAACCCGGCCCGGGGCATCGGGATGTCGTCGGGCAGCGGCACGTGCGGCGCCTGCCACGACGGCGCCAGCGCCCCGAGCCGGCCACCCCGGCACACGACGACCATGCGTGCCCCTGCCGCGGCGGCCGACGAGGCGGCCTCGATCGTCTCCTCGGTGTCACCCGAGAACGAAACGGCGAAGCACAGCGTGCCCGGCCCGACGAACGACGGCGGCGCGTACCCCTTCGACACGGTCAGCGGCACGGGCAGGAACGGCGCCCCGACGGCGGCGACCACGTCGCCCGCGATGCCCGAGCCCCCCATGCCCAGCACCACCACGTTGTCGATGTCGTCGTGGCGCGGCAGCCCCTCGACCCGAGCCGCCACCGAGGCCGCGGCCTGGACCTGCTCGGGGAAGGCGGCGGTCACCCGCAGCATGTCGAGGCTGTCGAGCCGGTCGGCGAGCAGTCCCATCAGCGGTGGTCCTCAGGCTTCGAAGGTCGGCTTGATGCCCTCGGCCTCGGCCTTGGCCATGAGCCGAGCGTGCTCGCGGTCGTCGGCGGTCTCGGCCTCGTCGATCAGCATGATCGGGATGTCCTCCCGGATCGGGTAGCTGCGCTTGAGCCGGGGGTTGTACAGCCGGTCTTCGTCGCGGAAGTAGAGCAGCGGCCCCTTGTCCTCGGGGCAGGCGAGGATGTCGAGCAGTTGCTGGTCGAGCGCCATGGCTTGTCAGGCCTCCGTGATCAGGGCCCGCACCTCTGCGACGTGCCGGTCGCAGGCGGCGCGGTCTTGGGCTTCGAGGTTGAGCCGCAGCAGCGGCTCGGTGTTGGACGGGCGCAGGTTGAACCACCAGTCGCCGAGGTCGGCGGTGAGCCCGTCGAGCCGGTCGAGCTCGGCGCCGGGGAACACCGATGGCAGCCGGGCCGCCACCCGCTCGATGACCGCCTTCGGGTCGTCGACCTTGGTGTTGATCTCGCCCGACGCCGCGTACCGGTCGAACGGCTTGCGCAGCTCGGACAGGGGCACGCCCGCCTTGCAGATCTGCTCGAGCACGACGAGGGCGGCAATGCTGCCGGAGTCGGCCCGGAAGTTGTCACGGAAGTAGTAGTGCGCCGAGTGCTCGCCGCCGAAGGCGGCACCGGTCTCGGCCATGAACTGCTTGATGAACGAGTGCCCGACCCGGGTGCGGACCGGCGTGCCGCCGTTCTCGCGGATGACCTCGGGCACCGCCTTCGAGCAGATGAGGTTGTGCAGGATCGTCGCCCCGGGCTCGCGCTCGAGCACGCCCTTGGCCACGATCGCGGTGGTCGTCGAACCCGACAGCGGCTCGGCCTGGTCGTCGACCAGGAACACCCGGTCGGCGTCGCCGTCGAACGCCAGCCCCACGTCGGCCCCCACCTCCCGGACCTGGGCCCGCAGGTCACGCAGGTTCTCGAGCTGGATCGGGTCGGCCGGGTGGTTGGGGAACGTGCCGTCGAGCTCGGGGTAGAGCAACTCGAGCTCGAACGGCAGGGTCTCGAACACCTTGGGCACGACGAGCCCGCCCATGCCGTTGGCCGTGTCGGCCACCACCTTGAGCGGCCGCAGCGCGTCGCGGTCGACGAACGAGCGGACGTGCTCGGCGAACGCGCCCAGCAGGTCGAGCGTCTCGAACGCGCCCGGCGCGGTCGGGGCCGGGGACACGCCCGACTGGGCCAGCCGCTTGATCTCGCCGAGCCCGGTGTCCTCCCCGACGGGGCGGGCGCCGGGCAGGCACATCTTGATGCCGTTGTACTGCGCCGGGTTGTGCGAGGCCGTGAACATGGCCCCGGCCGCGCCGAGCCGGCCCGAGGCGAAGTACATGAGGTCGGTCGACGCCAGCCCCAGGTCGACCACGCCGAGGCCCTGGCGCTGGGCCCCCTCCGCGAAGGCGGACGCCAGCTCGACGCCGCTCGGGCGCATGTCGCGGGCCACGAGGACCTTGGTCGGTTCGGGGTCGAGCCCGGCGTCGAGCACGTAGCGGGCGAAGGCGGCGCCGATGCGCTCGCACAGCGCGGCGTCGATCTGGTCGGGGACCTCGCCCCGCACGTCGTAGGCCTTGAAGATCGCGTCGAGATCCGCCATGGGCCGCCCAACCTAGCCTGGTCAGCGACCCCTTCTCGGATCCCGCCGGGTCGCCCGGCAGGTCGCCCGCCAAGTCGATGGCGCGGGGGTTACGCGGGGTGGTCGGCAGCGGTCACCGAGCGTGTCTCGAGGGTGTCCAGCGGGCGCAGCTCGCCCTCTCCGGCCTCGTAGCGGCCCTCGGCCGCCCAGTGCCGCATGCGGAACAGGTCGACGAGCAACCGCAGGGCGTCGCGGGCCGCCCGCACCGTCGACCGGTCCGAGTTGGTCACCTCGACCGGCACCTCGATGAGCGACAGCTGGTGGCGCTCGACGAGGTGGAGCAGCTCGATGTCGAACCCGAAGCCGTCGCTGCGGGCCCGGGCGAACATGAACCGCGCGACGTCCGACCGGAAGCCTTTCAGCCCGCACTGCGTGTCGCGGTAGCTGCCGAGCAGCACAGCGAACACGAGCAGGTTGATCGCCCGGCTGCCGACCGCCCGCATGCGGGACGGGCGGGTCAGCGCGCGGGTCTCGGGGTGGCGGCGGTCGCCGATGGCGACGTCCCACCCGTCCTCGACCTGGTCGAGGATGCGGCGGACCTGGTCCGGCCCGTAGGCCAGGTCGGCGTCGGTGAACACGACGGTCCGGCCGCGCGACGCCAGCACGCCCGCCCGCACCGCCGCGCCCTTCCCCCGGTTGACCGGCAGGACGACCACCTGATCGGCGCCGGCCGCCAGGGCGGCGTCCGCGGTGCCGTCGGGCGAGCCGTCGTCCACCACCACGATCTCGAGCCCGCCGTCGGCGGCGATGTCGGCCAGCGCCTCGTCCATGCGGCGGACGGCGTCGCCGATGCGGTCGCCCTCGCGGTAAGCGGGCAGGACGACGCTGAGGCGCCGGTCGCCGGGCGGCTGGGGCGGCGCCCAGCGGACCCGGCGCGCCCGGGTCAGCGTGCCCAGCAGGACCCACCGGTAGGCCTGTCTCTTATACACATCTCCGAGCCCACGAGACTGAGTACAACATCGCGTGTGCCGTCTTGGGGTTGGAGGGGGGGGG
>JBKPAS010000081.1:0-3675 GCA_046744265.1 Actinomycetota bacterium | reverse complement strand
GCATCTCCACCCGGATGCGCTCCGGGGCGGCCTCGACCGACCGGATGATGCCCAGCTCGATCACGGAGACGACCGGGATCTCGGGGTCGGGCACATCGCCGAGCGCCTCCCACACGCGGCGCTCCAGCGCGGAGCGCCCCGCGTTGGTGGTCGTGGTGGCCATGCTCGTCTCCTACCAGGTCGCCCCGGGCTCCGAGCGGTACACCGAGGTGAACTCGCCCCACAGCCAGCGGAAGTCGTCGCCGCGACGGCGGCGCCCGTCGGTCGGCTCGGCGAAGGTCGGCTCCAGGCGGCGACCGGCGCGGCGGAACGGGAAGGGCAGTTCCAGCTCGGCGAAGAGCGGCGCCAGGCCGGTCAGCCACCGCTGCCTGCAGGCGTCCAGCGACTCGCCGAGGATCCCGGCGGCGACCAGCTGGCGCTCGCCGTCCGGCGGGGTGAAGACCGTGACCGCGTCGGGCCAGAGCCGCTCGCAGGCGGCCAGCAGGCGCCGCCGCGGCTCCTCGGCACCGGCCGGCCGGGCCAGGCGGCGCATCCAGGTGTCCATGTGGGCCAGGTGGTAGGTCTCCTCGCGGCGCATCTTGGCGGCCAGCCCGGCCAGCGGCGTGAACGACGAGCCGGTCAGGGCGGTGAGGCGGACGGTGTCGGCGGTGTCGTAGAGGAAGCGGCGGGCGATGCTGAACGCCCAGTCGCCGCGGGCGTGGTCGAGCAGGTTGGCGTGGCGGTACTCGTCGGCCTGGCGGCCGAACGCCAGCTCGTCCGCGCCCGTCCCGGTGAGCTGGGCGAGCAGCTCGTAGAGGGCCTGGGCGTGGCCGATCTCGTCCTGGGCCAGCGAGCTGATGGCGACGTCCTCCTCCAGCACGGGGGCGATGCCGGTCCACTCCGAGTCCCAGAAGCCGAGCACGAACTCGTCGTCCGCCATGGCCAGCAGCAGCTCGGCCAGGGCGGTGGCGGTGGGCTGGTCGAGGCCGAATTCGGCCGCGCCAGGCGTGGCGAGCACGCTCACGCCTCCGCCCCCTGCTGGCCGGCGGCGGCCACCGGGTCGTCGTCGTCGGCCGCGCCGCTGCCCACCCGTTCCCTGGCGGCGGCCAGCTTGCGCTTGATCTCGCCGGAGTAGCCGACCGGCTTCTTGAACGAGCGGTCGAACGGCGGCTTGAGCATGTCCGGGTCGGAGACGTCGGTGATGGCCTCGCGACGCACCACCCAGAGCCGCACCGACTCCTGCCGCCGGCCGTAGAACTCCCGAGCGTAATGCGCCGCCAGCTCGGCGTCGGGAGCGAGCAGGTTGCCGGCGTGGATCATCGGCCCCCCCTCCTTCTCCTGGCGGAACACCTCGTAGACGTCCATGGCGGGTCAGGCTGCCCGGGGGGCGTCGAGGACCGTCTCGCGCACCCAGCGGGTCTGCTCGTAGTTGAGGCGGCGGAAGCCGAGCCGCTCGGCGGACTTGGGGCCGTGCCCGGTGACCACCGCGTACAGCTCCTTCCAGTCCGGCTCGGTGTAGCTCCAGTGGCCGGTGTCCGGGTCCTGGCGCAGCGCCGGGTCGGGCGGCTCCAGGCCGATCTCGCGCAGCCTCGGCACGTACACGTGGAGGAACTCCTGGCGCAGGGTCTCGTTGTCCTTGTTCTTGATGCGCCAGGCGAGGTCGCGGTCCTTCGAGCGGTCGGTGCGCGGGCCGTGCATCTGCATCAGCGGCCCCCACCAGCGCTCGAGCGCGTCCTCCACCAGCCGGCGCTGCCGCGCGCTGCCGTTCACCATGGTCAGCACCACGTCGCGCCCGTGCATGATGTGGACCGACTCCTCCCAGCAGATCTTCTTCATGGTGCGGCCGTAGGGCGCGTAGGACGACTCCCGCAGGGCCTGCTGCGCCACGATCGCCGCCGCGTCGACCAGCCAGGCGATGATGCCGACGTCGGCCCAGCTCTCGGTCGGGTAGTGGAAGACGTTGTGGAACTTGGTGCGGCCGGCGAGCAGGTCCTCCAGCATGGCCTCGCGGGACTTGCCGAGGTCCTCGGCCACCCGGTACAGGAGCTGCGCGTGGCCGACCTCGTCCTGCACCTTGGCGGTCAGGGCGAGCTTGCGCTTGAGGGTGGGGGCCCGCAGGATCCACTCGCGCTCGGGCAGCACGCCCATCAGCTCGGAGTTGGCGTGCATCTCCACGAACCGCCGCACCGCCTGGCGGTACTCCTCCGGCATCCAGTCGCCGGGCTCGACCTTGCCGCCCGTTGCGACGTGCCGGTTGAAGGCCTGCACGCGCTTTGGGTCGTTCATGGCGTACTCCTGGTACTCGGCGGCGTCGATGCCGCGTCGGGGTCGGCCAGCTCCAAGCCGCGCAGGAACAGGTCGGCGTAGCGCCCGGCCACCTCGTCGAGGGAGAGCGGGCCGTCCGGCCGGTGCCAGCGCGGCAGGGCGTTGACGGCCGAGAGGACGAAGACGGCGGCGAGCTTGGGGTCGGCGCGCGGGTCGAACTCGCCGGCGGCCTGGCCCTCGGCGATGACCCGCTCAAACATGGCCTGGTAGGCGGCGCGCGAGCGGCCGATCCGCTCGCGCCGCTCCTGGCCGAGGAAGCGCCACTCGTACAGGTAGACCGAGGCGCGCTCCAGGCCGCCGGCGAGGACGCCGACGTGGGCGTGGATCATGGCCCTAAGGCGCTCGGCGGCGCCGCCCCGGCCCTCGGCGAGCGGCCGCACGGCGGCGTGGAAGCGCTCAGCCGCCTCCTCGACGATCGCGGCGAGCAGCGACTCCTTGGAGGTGACGTGCGCGTAGAGGCTGCCACCCTGCAGCTCCAGCGCGCCGGCGATGTCGCGCATGGTGGTCGCGGCGTAGCCGCGGCCGGAGAAGAGCGCGCTGGCGGCGTCCTCGATCTGGCGGCGGCGGTCGGGCATGCGGGTGCGGGTGCTCATCGGGTGTTCCTAACAATCGTTTGTTAGGGAGATGCTAGCAACGGCCGGCCGGCCGGGCAACCGGCGGTGGCGGGCGTCCCCGCCGCCTACGCCATTTCCAGCTCGAACCAGAGGACCCGGCCGTCCGCGCCGCCACTCCAGCCCCAGCTGGCGGCGAGCAGGTCGACCAGTTCCAGGCCGCGGCCGGTGAGGGCGTCGAGGTGGTGGACGCGGCGCCTCGGGGACTGGGGCGCGCCGCCGTCGTGGACCTCGACGCGCAGGCGCTCGCGCGCGAGGCGGCAGCGGACCTCGAAGCTGCCGCCCTCCTCGCCGGACGCCGAGTGGAGCACCGCGTTGGTGGCGGCCTCGCTGACCAGCAGCCTGGCCGTCTCCTCCAGGTCGGAACCGCTGCCGAGCAGGGTGGCGACGAAGCCGCGGGCGGCCGCGACCTGGTCCCTCCTGCCGGCGAAGCGCCTGCGTGCTTTGGCCGGGTGGCGGGGGGACGTCGCGGTGGTGGCCTCCGGGTCGCGAGTGCTCATGGTCCAGGGGCGGTCGCGCTGCAAGCGACAGATCTGACTGGTTGGATGTCCTGAAGTTGCCACCCGGGGCGCCAGGCCAAACTGGTTCGTTGTGCCTAGTGCCCCTTGGGGGACGGTTTGCCCTGTTGGCTGGCTGTGCCGGGTCGTCCCAACGGCCCGCTCCGGCCCGCTCGGCGCCGAGGCTATGCTTGTCTTGGCCACGCCGACGCGACCAGGAGCGGTCCGTGCTCAACCCGACCCACCGACTGCGCATCGAGTAC
>JBKPAS010000027.1:0-7940 GCA_046744265.1 Actinomycetota bacterium | reverse complement strand
GCCCAGGGCCGCCGCCCACGAGAGCAGGCGGGCGGCTTCGGGGTCGGGGCGCTCGCTGACCGTGAGCTCGAGCGGGAGGCCGCCCCGGCCCACCACGGTCGCCAGCACCAGCGGGGCGTCCGCCACCGGGCGCCAGATGCGGCCGGCCTCCTCCCGCAGCAGGTGGACCCGGTCGACGGTCACGTCCAGGCAGGCGTCCGCCAGCGCGGCCACCGCCGCCGGGATGCGCTCCGGCGCCATGTCGTCGGCCAGCGTGACGTGGGGGACGAACGCGTGGGTCAGGGCCCGCTCGAGCGGCGGCCGGAACACCCGGTCCCGCAGCAACTGCAGACGGTGGACGTCGCCCGCAACGCCCACGTAGACGACCGGCGTCACGGGGTGGAACGTGGCCGCCGGTCCGAGCCGCAGCCGCAGCGCCCCGCCGGCCCGCCCGGCCTCGGCCGCCGCCTCCCGCAGCACGGCGAGGGCGTCCGACACTCGCCCGACCGGCACGTTGACCGGCGGGACGAGCGTGAGGTGGGCCGGGATGCGGCCGAGCGAGCCGTCGCCGAGCGCGCGCCGCAGGCCGTCGATCTCTATCGCCGCCGGCCCGGGGACCAGCAACGCCACGCCCAGCCGCTGTCGGGGCATGCGGGCACCCTACGGCGCCCGCCCGACCCTCCCCACCGCAGCGAGCGTCAGACCCGCCGAGCGTCAGCCGGCCGGCGACGCCCCGCCAGCCGCCACGATCCGCACGTGCGCCCGCCGCACCTGCGCCTCGCACTCGGCGTCGTGCTCGCGGGCCAGCGACGCCTCGGCCTCGGCCATCGAGCGGCGGGCCCGCTCGACGTCGATCTGGTGCGACAGCTCGGCCATGTCGGACAGGATCGTCACCTTGTCGCCCGACACCTCGACGAACCCGCCGTGCACGGCGGCGATCTCGTCGCCCGACGACGACCGGATCGTCACCGGTGCAATGTCCAGCGCCCCCACGAACGGGGCGTGGCCGGGCAGGAACGCGATGTCGCCGCCGCCGACGGTGCGGGCGATGACCATGTCGGCCTCGCCCTCGTAGAGGATGCGCTCGGGCGAGACGAGATCGACCTGCAACGGCATGGCGCGACCCTCAGCTCCCCGACCGCTGGCGCAGCTGCTCGGCCTTGCGCCGGGCGTCGTCGGCCCCGCCCACGTTCAGGAACGCCTGCTCGGGCAGGTCGTCCAGGTCGCCCCGCACCAGCGCCTCGAACGAGTCGACGGTCTCGCCCACCGGCGTGAAGATGCCGGGCAGGCCGGTGAAGTTCTCGGCCATGAACATCGGCTGGGACAGGAACCGCTGGATCTTGCGGGCCCGCGACACCGTCACCTTGTCTTCCTCGGACAGCTCGTCGAGGCCGAGGATGGCGATGATGTCCTGCAGCTCGCGGTAGCGCTGCAGGATCTCCTGCACCCGCCGGGCCACGGCGTAGTGACGCTCGCCGACCACGTCGGGCTGGAGGATCGTCGACGTCGACGCAAGTGGGTCCACCGCCGGGTAGATGCCGAGGGCGGCGATGTCGCGGGACAGCTCGGTGGTGGCGTCGAGGTGCGTGAACGTCGTGAACGGCGCCGGGTCGGTGTAGTCGTCGGCGGGGACGTACACGGCCTGCATCGAGGTGATGGACCGGCCCCGGGTCGAGGTGATGCGCTCCTGCAGCTCGCCCATCTCGTCGGCCAGCGTGGGCTGGTAGCCCACGGCCGAGGGCATGCGGCCGAGCAGCGTCGACACCTCGGACCCGGCCTGCACGAACCGGAAGATGTTGTCGACGAACAGCAGCACGTCGAGCCCCCGCTGGTCGCGGAAGTACTCGGCGATGGTCAAGGCGGACAGCCCCACCCGCAGGCGCACGCCCGGCGGCTCGTCCATCTGCCCGAACACCAGGGCGGTCTTGGGCAGCACCCCCGACTCCTTCATCTCGAGGTAGAGGTCGGTGCCCTCGCGGGTGCGCTCTCCCACGCCGGCGAACACCGACACGCCGCCGTGCTGCTCGGCGACCCGGCGGATCATCTCCTGGATGAGCACGGTCTTGCCCACCCCAGCGCCGCCGAACAGGCCGATCTTGCCGCCCTGCAGGTAGGGGGTCAGCAGGTCGATGACCTTGATGCCGGTCTCGAACACCTCTTTCGTGGGCTCGAGGGCGTCGAACTCGGGCGCCTCGCGGTGGATCGGCAGGTACTCGTCGATCTGCGAGTCGTCGAGCTTGGGCACGTCGAGGGGCTCGCCGACCACGTTGAGCACGTGGCCGAGCACCCCGTCGCCCACCGGCATCGTCAGGCCGACGCCCAGGTTGCGGACCGGGGTACCCCGGACCAGGCCGTCGGTCGGCTTGAGGCAGATGGCCCGGACGTGCGAGTGGCCGATCTGCTGGGCGACCTCGGCCCGCACCGCGATCTCCTCGCCGCCGGACGAGATCGTCATCTCCAGCGCGGTGTTGATCGAGGGCACGGAGTCGGGCGGGAACTCGACGTCGACGACCGGGCCGGCGATGGCGATGACCCGGCCGTCCTTGAGCGTGGTCTCGGCGCCGGTGGTTGGTTCGGTGACGGTCATGGCTTGCTCCTCTGGGGCGAGTTCAGCGCTCGGCGGCGGAGATGGAAGCGGCGAGCGAATCGACGAGCACGTCGGCCGACATGAGCACGTGATCCGCGAGCAGGTCGTGCCCGTTGGACTGGGCGGCGCGCAGCGCCTCGGCGCCGCCCACGATCTCCATGATCTCGGTGGTGATGGCGTCCTGCCGAGCCCTGTTCATGGCCCGCGTGTAGCGGGTGATCAGGTCCTCGGCGTTGTCGGTCGCCGACTTCATGGCCCGCTGCTGCGCCGCCAGGAAGGACGCGGCGCCGTCCAGCAGGGCGGCGAACAGGCGCGCCTCGGCGTACCGGGGCAGCAGCCTGTCGAGGATCTCCTGCGGGTCGGGCTCGAACTCGTAGTCGGCGGTCGGCCCGTCGGACGCCACGTCGAGCATCGACCGGTCGAGCGGCACGAACCGACGGATCACGACCCGTTGCGACGCCGCGGACAGGAACTGTGTGTATGCCAACTCGACGAGGTCGTACTCCTCGCCCTCGAACCGGTCGACGAGGAAGTCCGCGATGCGCCGAGCGTCGTCGTAGGCCGGCTGGTCGGTGAATCCCTCGAAGTTGGCGTCGATCGCCCAGCCCCGGAACCGGAAGTAGCTCGTGGCCTTCTTGCCCACCGTGACCAGGCGAGTCTGGTGACCCTCGGCCCGCTGGCGTTGCATCGAGCGTTCGGCTGCCCGGATGACCGAGCTGTTGTAGGCGCCGCACAGGCCCCGGTCGGCGGCGATGACCACGTAGGCGACCGTGTTCACCTCGTCGCGCTCGGCCAGCAGCGGCGAGTCGCCGCCGGCCCCGGCCGCGGCCAGGTTGCGGATGACCTCGGTCAGCTTGTCGCTGTACGGCCGGGCGGCCGCGGCCCGGGCTTGGGCCTTGGCGATGCGGCTCGCGGCGATGAGCTCCATCGCCTTGGTGATCTTCTTGGTGGACTGGACCGACCTGATGCGCCGGCGCAGCTCGCGTTCCTTGCCGCCGGGCATCGTGGCTACTCCTGGCTCTCGGTGACGGCCTCGCCGACCGCCTCGCCCGTCCCGGGGTCGACGGGAGCCGGCGCCTCGGGCGCGTCCTCGACGGTCGAGGCCGTCTCGCGCTCGCGGCCGGCGGCCACGTCGGCCATGTCGCCGCCCACCGTCTGGCCGGTGGCCGGGTCGACGGCCGGCGCGGGCTCGGCGGTCGCCCCGCCGCCGCGGGCGGCCTCCTCGGCCGCCTCCTCCCACGAGAACTGCTCGGCGAACGCGGTGATCCCCGCCTCGAACTGCTCGACGTCGGGGATGTCGCCCGTCTCGCTGATGGCGTCGAGGAGGTCACGGTGGCGGACCCGGAACCACTCGAGCAGTTCGGTCTCGAACCGGCCGACCTCGGGCACCGGCACCGGGTCGAGGTAGCCGTTGGTGGCGGCGTACAGCGAGACGACCTGCTCCTCGACCGGCAGCGGGCTGTTCAGCGGCTGCTTGAGCAGCTCGACGAGCCGGTAGCCACGGTCGAGCTGCGCCTGCGACACCTTGTCGAGCTCGGAGCCGAACGAGGCGAACGACTCGAGCTCGCGGAACTGGGACAGGTCGCCCTTGAGCGTGCCGACCGCCTTCTTCATGGCCTTGATCTGGGCGTCGCCGCCGACCCGGGACACCGAGAGGCCGGTGTCGAAGGCGGGACGCACACCCGACTTGAACAGGTCGTCCTGCAGGTAGATCTGGCCGTCGGTGATCGAGATCACGTTGGTCGGGATGTACGCCGAGATGTCGCCGGCCTTCGTCTCGATGACCGGCAGCGCGGTCAGGGAGCCGCCGCCGTTCGCGTCCGACAGCTTGGCGGCCCGCTCGAGCAGGCGGCTGTGCAGGTAGAACACGTCGCCGGGGTAGGCCTCGCGACCCGGGGGCCGGCGCAGCAGCAGCGAGATCTGCCGGTAGGCCTCGGCCTGCTTCGACAGGTCGTCGTAGACGACCAGGGCGTCGTCGCCGTTCTCCATCCAGTGCTGGCCCATGGCGCAGCCGGCGTAGGGCGCCAGGTACTTGAACGGCGACGGGTCGGACGCCCCGGCTACGACCACGACCGTGTAGTCGAGGGCGCCGTGCTCGGTGAGGGTCGAGACGGTGTTGGCCACCGTCGACTCCTTCTGGCCGATCGCCACGTAGATGCACTTCACGCCCAGGCCACGCTGGTTGATGATCGTGTCGATCGCGATCGTCGTCTTGCCGGTCTTGCGGTCGCCGATGATCAGCTCGCGCTGACCCCGGCCGATCGGCGTCATCGAGTCGATGGCCTTGATGCCGGTCTGCAGCGGCTGCTTGACCGGCTGGCGGCCCATGATGCCGGGCGCCTGGATCTCCATGCGCCGGTCGGTCACGCTGGTCAGGGCGCCGGCGCCGTCGACGGGCTCTCCGAGGGCGTTGACGACCCGGCCGAGCAGGCCGTCGCCGACCGGCACCGAGAGGATGCGGCCGGTGGCCTTGACGGCCTGACCCTCGCGGACCTCGGCGGCCTCGCCGAGGACCACCGCGCCGATCGAGTTCTCGTCGAGGTTCAGCGCCAGACCGACCGCGCCGCTCTCGAACTCGACCAGCTCGTTGTAGGCGACCCCGGGCAGGCCGGACAGGGTGGCGATGCCGTCGCCTACCTCGGTGATGCGCCCGACCTGGGCGGTCTCGACCTCGGGGGCGAAGTCGGCGAGGTTCTTGCGCAGCGCGGCCGCGATGTCGGTGGTGTTGATGGTCAGCTCAGCCATCGGTGTCGTCCTCGTTCTCGTACGTGCTCACAGGGCCTCACAGGAGGTCGCGCAGCTGGCCGAGGCGGTTCCGGACCGAGCCGTCGATGACGGTGTCGCCCACCTGGGCGACGATGCCGCCAAGCACCGACGGGTCGACGACGACCTTGACCTCGACCTGCTTGCCGGTCGCTTCGTTCAGGGCCTTGGCCAGCCGGTCACGCTGGTCGTCGGACAGGGGGACGGCCGAGCGCACCTCGGCCACCTCCTTGTTGGCCTCCACGGCGCTCATCTCGACCAGCCGGCGGATGATGGCCGGCAGCTCGCGGGCCCGGCCCGTGCCGACGACCATCGACACGAGCGCCACGGTCGTCGGCGAGGCCTTGCCGCCGAGCAGGTCCTCGACGATCTGCTGGCGCCGGCTCGCGGGGATGCGGGCGTCGGTGAGGGCGTCGCGCAGCTCGTCGGACCCGGACAGGGTCTGGCTGAACCGGAACAGCTCGTCCTCGACCTCGCCGAGGGTGCCCTCGGCCCGGGCCACGGAGAACAGCGCCTCTGCGTAGGCGAGTGTGCGATCGTCTGCCATCTCGGCGTCGCTCCTGATCGGCGGTGGTGGCGCTCCCCCTTACGAGCGTTGCGCCGCCACCCGGTTGATGTAGTCCTCGATGAGCTGGGTCTGGGTCGCCGTGTCGAGGCTGCGCTGCACGATCGTCTCGGCGGCGCCGATGGCCAGGTCGGCCACGTCGCCCCGCAGGTCGGTGACGGCCTGGGCCTTGGCGGCCTCGATCTCGCCCGCGGCCCGGGCCCGCAGCTCGGCCAGCTCGGTCTGGAGGCTGGTCTCCTGCACACGCTTGAGCTCGTCGGCGGTCTGGCGGGCTTCCTCGATGATGCGCCCGGCCTCGGTGCGGGCGTCGTTGAGCTGTGCCTGGTACTCGGCGCGCAAGTGCTCGGCTTCCTCGCGCTGGGTCTCGGCGGCCTGCAGGTCCTTGCGGATGCGCTCGGCGCGGTTCTCCATGCCACGCTTGATCGCCGGATAGGCGAAGCGCCGCATCAGCAGGAACAGCACGGTGAAGCTGATGGCGCCCCACACCAGTTCGTCGGCCGCGGGCAGGATCAGGTTCGGCGCTTCCTGACAGTCGTCGACGCTGTTGCCGTCGGCCAGAAGCCCGATGCAGTCGACGGTGGCTTCGTCTGCGCCGTTCTGCTCGGCGGTCTCCTTCACCTCGTCGACCAGGTGCTGCTGATCGTCGGGCCCCTCCTGGGCCGACGCGGCGGGCGCCAGCACCACCAGGCCGGCGGTGGCGAGGAGCACGATGGGGAGCAGGATGCGGGTGCGCACGGGGGCCTCCTCAGCCGGAGATGATGAACGACAGCACGAAGCCGAACAGCGCCAAGGCTTCGGTGAAGGCGATGCCGAGGAACATGGTGGTGCGCACCATGCCGGCGGCCTCGGGCTGGCGGGCCATCGCCGAGATGGCGTTGCCCACGACCAGGCCGATGCCGATCCCGGGGCCGATCGCGGCGCCGCCGTAGACGATGCCTCGGCCGACTGCCGTCAGCCCCTCGGCGAGCTCGCCGGGGTCCTGCTGGGCGAGAATGGAAAGCACGTTCGGTCTCCTTGCTGGATGTTGTGTCAGTGCTCGGGGTGCATCGCGGCATCGATGTACACGGCCGCGAGAATGGTGAAGATGTAGGCCTGCAAAGCGGACACAAGGACCTCGAAGGCGGTCAGGAAGATGAGCAGCGCCAAGGGCAGTGCACCGCCGACCACGAGGAAGTGCTCGACCAATGCCTGCGTGATGATGGCGAAGCTCACAAGCAGCAGGTGGCCGGCCAGCATGTTGGCGAAGAGTCGGATCGCCAGGCTGAACGGCTGGGTGATGAACCTGGTCACCAGCTCGATGGGTGTGAGGAGGACGTACATCACCTTGGGCACGCCCGGCAGGAACATGATCGACTTGAGGTACTTGATCGGGCCTTGGTGTCTGATGCCGACCACGTGGTAGATCACGTAGACCACGAGCGCCATGAACAACGGCAGGGCGATCCGGCCATTCACCGGCATCTGCGCGACCGGGACGACCTCCCAGAGGTTGGCGGTGAAGATGAAGGTGAACAGGGTCAGCAGGAACGGTGTGTAGCCCAGGCCGTCGGTGCCGATCGTCTGCATGATGATGTTGTCTTGGACGAACTCGATCGCCGACTCAGCCACGTTCTGGACGCCTTGGGGGACCAGTGATTGCTGGCGCCCCGCCGTGTAGAACAGCCCGAACACGATCGCGACGGAGATCCACATCAAGAGGATCACCTTGTTCACACCGAAGGCACCGTCGCCGAAGATCGTCGGCCACTCGACGAGGTGGGAGATCGGCGGGAACTCCAAGCCGAGGATCACGGGTGCATTGCCTCCTTAGCCTGCTTGCGGCCCGGCTTCAGGGACGGATAGGCGAGGGACGCCGACACGTAGCGCGTCTCCCAGAACACCAGCCCGAGGTGGGTCACCAGCACGGCGACCCCGAGGGCCACGAAATCGATCCACGGCTGGTAGCGGAGGAGCAGCAGCACGACCGTGACCAAGCCCATACGGACCGCGAAGCCG
Source organism: Actinomycetota bacterium (assembly GCA_046744265.1). GTDB lineage: Bacteria > Actinomycetota > Acidimicrobiia > Acidimicrobiales > VFJN01 > DATCLS01. The sequence continues at coordinate 51 of JBKPAS010000027.1, read as the reverse complement.
CCGAGGGCGACCCCCATCAGCAGCGTCAGCGACCGGCTTGCTGCCCACGAC
>JBKPAS010000060.1:0-9207 GCA_046744265.1 Actinomycetota bacterium | reverse complement strand
CGTCGGCGCGGCCGGGGGCAACTAACGAGAGGCACACCGTGGACTTCGACATCCCCAAGGACCTTGCCGACTACCTCGTCACGCTGGACGAGTTCATCGAGCGGGAGATCAAGCCACTCGAAGCCCAGGACGACAACGTGCGCTTCTTCGACCACCGCCGCGAGGACGCCCGCACCGACTGGGACCGCGGCGGCCTGCCCAACCCGCAGTGGATGGCGCTGCTGGCCGAGGCCCGCCACCGCGCCGATGCTGCCGGCCACTACCGCTACCCCTTCCCGGCCCAGTACGGCGGCCAGGACGGGACCAACCTCGGCATGGCGGTCATCCGCGAGCACCTGGCCCGCAAGGGGCTCGGCCTGCACAACGACCTGCAGAACGAGCACTCGATCGTGGGCAACAACGTCGGGCTGCTGCTCATGATCCTGTACGGCACCGACGAGCAGAAGGCGGAGTGGGTCGACGACCTGGCCGAGGGCCGCCGGGGCTTCGCCTTCGGCATCACCGAGCCGGCGCACGGCTCGGACGCCACCCACATGGAGACCCGGGCCGTGCGCGACGGCGACGAGTGGGTCATCAACGGCGAGAAGACCTGGAACTCCGGGATGCACGCCGCGCAGTACGACATGGTCATGGCCCGCACCAGCGGCCAGGCGGGCGACGGCGAGGGCATCACCGCCTTCCTGGTGCCGACCGGCAGCCCGGGCTTCGAGATCGTCGAGTTCCTCTGGACGTTCAACATGCCCACCGACCACGCCCACGTCCGGCTCACCGACGTGCGGGTCCCCGATAGCGCGATCTTCGGCGGCGAGGGCCGCGGCCTGCAGGTCGTGCAGCACTTCTTCAACGAGAACCGCATCCGCCAGGCCGCCTCCAGCCTCGGGGCCGCCCAGTTCTGCATCGACCGGTCGGTCGAGTACGCCAAGGAGCGGGCGCCGTTCGGCAAGCCGCTGGCCACCAACCAGGCGATCCAGTTCCCGCTGGTCGAGCTGCAGACCCAGTGCGAGATGCTGCGGGCGCTGGTCCACAAGACGGCCTGGCTGATGGACACGTACGGCGCGTTCTCGCAGTCGGACAAGGTCTCGATGTGCAACTACTGGGCGAACCGGCTGTGCTGCGAGGCCGCCGACCGGGCCATGCAGGTCCACGGCGGATTGGGGTACTCGCGCCACATGCCGTTCGAGCACATCTACCGTCATCACCGGCGCTACCGGATCACCGAGGGCGCGGAGGAGATTCAGATGCGGAGAGTGGCCGGCTATATGTTCGGCTTCATGCGGCAGCGGGCACCCAAGGGCGTGGCGTCCGAAGAGGGGCCGCAGCATGGCTGACGGCTCGACCTCCGCGGCCTCGGTCTCCGCGTCGAGCCCGTTCGTCGGGGCGATCGAGCCGATCACCGAGTCCGACGACGAGATCCGGGCGATCCTGGCCGAGGCCGAGGTGCCGCCGCTGCTGCCCGCCCTCGCCTACGCGACCGGCGACATGTCCCTGCTGCGCGACCACCTGCGGCCCGACCCCCTCCTGTTCAACCTGCCCCAGGGCGGGATGAGCGAGGAGCAGCAGGCCGAGGCCCGGGAGCTGGCGTTGGAGGCGCTGGTGCGGTTCCGGGATGGCGGCTGCCGGCCGGCGCCGGTCCCGTCCGACGACGACGTGCTGCGGATCATGGAGTTCGCGGTCGGCGGGTCCGACATGGGCGCCTACCTGCCGCTGCTGGAGGAGGAGCTGGCGCACCGGGGCGAGGACCGGCGGGCGCCCGAGTGGCACGTGTCCGACGTGGCGCCGGGGACCGACTTCCGGGTGGCGATCGTCGGCGCCGGCATGTCGGGGCTGCTCGCCGCGCACCGGCTGCAGCAGGCCGGCATCCCGTTCGTCGTGTTCGACAAGAACGACGAGGTGGGCGGCACCTGGTACGAGAACAGCTATCCCGGGTGCCGGGTCGACAACCCGAACCACAACTACAGCTACTCGTTCGCCCAGCGGCACGACTGGCCGTTCCACTACTCGACGCAGGACGTGCTGCTCGGGTACCTCCGCGACTGCGCCGACGTGTTCGGGGTGCGCGAGCACATCCGGTTCCGCACCGAGGTGGTGTCGGCGGCCTGGTCCGAGGAGGACCTGCGCTGGACGCTTCGGGTCCGTCCCGCCGGCGACGGGTCGTCGGAGGAGACGGTGGTCGTCGACGCCGTGCTCAGTGCGGTCGGCCAGCTCAACCGGCCGCTGATGCCCGACATCCCGGGTGTCGGGACGTTCGCGGGGCCGGCCTTCCACTCGGCCCGGTGGCGCCACGACGTCGATCTGCGGGGCAAGCGGGTGGCGGTGATCGGCACCGGGGCGAGTGCGGTGCAGATCATCCCCGAGATCGCGCGGGAGGTCGGCGAGCTGCTGGTGTTCCAGCGGACGCCGCCCTGGATGGCGCCGACGCCGGACTACCACGACGAGGTGCAGTCCGGCCTGCGGTGGCTCTACAGCCACGTGCCCTCGTACAGCGAGTGGAACCGGTTCTGCATCTTCTGGCGGATGGGCGACGGGGCGCTGGCCGGCGTGACCGTCGACGAGTCGTGGGAGCCGCCGGCGCCAGGCCAGTCGGTGAGCATGGTCAACGAGTTCGTGCGCCAGACCCTGGCCCAGTACCTCGAAGGCGAGTTCGGGGACCGCCCCGACCTGCTGCCCCACGTCGTGCCGACCTACCCGCCCGGGGCGAAGCGGATGCTGCGTGACAACGGCGTGTGGGCCGGGGCGCTGAAGCGGGACAACGTGCGGTTGGTCACGACGGCGATCCGGGAGATCACCCCGGCGGGCGTGGTGACCGTCGACGGCCAGGAGCACGAGGTCGACGTACTGGTCTTCGGCACGGGGTTCCAGGCGTCGAAGTTCCTGACGCCGATGACGGTCACCGGGCGGGGCGGCCTCGACCTGCACGAGCACTGGAACGGCGAGGCGCGGGCCTACCTGGGCGTGGCGATCCCGCAGTTCCCGAACCTGTTCTGCCTCTACGGGCCGAACACCAACATCGTGATCAACGGCAGCATCGTGTACTTCTCAGAATGCGGGGTGCGGTACATCCTCGGCTGCCTGCGCATGCTGCTCGAGAGCGGGCACCGGGCGCTGGATGTCCGCAAGGACGTCCACGACGAGTTCAACGAGCAGGTCGACGCCGAGAACGCCCGCATGGCCTGGGGCGCCTCCGACGTCAACACCTGGTACAAGAACGAGCGGGGCCGCATCACCCAGAACTGGCCGTTCACGCTGCTCGAATACTGGCAGCGGACCCTCCGCCCCGACCCCGACGACTACGACCTCTTCGGCTGACGGCCCAGCCGCCGGTCGACCGCCGGCGTCGGTCTGGCTGGCCGTCAGGCCGGCGGGGGGACCGTGCCGCGGGGGAGGGGGACCGGTAGGTCGGTGTAGGTCACGATGCCCGGCGGGGCGTCGACGACGAGGGGGATCGCGTTGATCGCCGGCATCGCGGTCATGATCATCCCGAGGGCCATGAAGTCGGCGAACGTCGTGGCCTGGAAGTCGGCGGGCGGGCCGGGCTGCATCGTGAGCCGCATCGTCGGGCGCCCCTCGACCTCGATGACGTGGGTTTCGTCCAACGGCCAGTCGGGCTCGAGCGACTGCCCCTTCTTCCAGCGGACGATCAGCTCGACGACGGTCCGCCCGCCCACCAGGCCCTTCCAGCTCGCGATGACGCCGGCCACGCCACCGGCGGGGATCTTCCACGACCCGAGGTCGAGGTCCTCCGTCGTCTGCGCGTACTCGGCGTCGCACCGCACCTCGTCCAGCTCGACGCCGAGCCCGTCGGCGACCAGCCGCACGGCGTCCTCGAACACGGCCGTGCCATGCCGGGTCATCGCCGGCAGCGCGGGGTCGTCGATCGGCCGCCCGAACCCGACGGGGATCTCCGTCTCGGGTGAGTCGTACAGGGTCGTGTCGGCCGACTCGACGACCGTGATCTTGTCGACCCGGTCGCAGATGCCCGCCGACACGAGCGCCAGCAGCTCGACGAAGCCGGGGTTGATCCCGGTACCGAACATGGTCGAGCCGCCGCGCTGGCAGGCCTCTTCGATGCGGTCGCGGTCGGTTCCGATCGAGTGGCCGGTGACGAACGCCGCCGTGGCCACGACGTCGACGCCGGCGGACAGGATGCGCACGAGCTCGTCGACGTCCTGCCACTTCGGCATGTACACGACGCAGTCGGGCTTCAGCGCCAGCAGGGCGTCGACGTCGTTCGTGGCGGTGACGCCGATGGGGTCGATGCCGCACAGCTCACCGACGTCGCGGCCGACCTTGTCGGGCGACCAGGCGTAGCAGCCCACCAGCTCGAGCCCCGGGCTGGCGACGATCGCCGGTATCGCGTGCCTGCCCACGTTGCCCGTCGTCCACTGCACGACCCTGATCGGCGCCTCGCGCGTGACTGCCATGGGCGCACGATATGGCAATGATGGAGAGGATGACTGAATCCGAGTTCCACTACGTCCTGTCGTGCCCGTGCGGCGAGCGGCTCACCGGCGACTCCGAGGACGAGATCGTCGAGACCTCGTTCGCCCACCTGCGTGAGAAGCACCCCGACATGGCGGACAGCTACGAGCGCGAGCACATCCTCTTCATGGCCATCCGCCTCAAGAAGTAAGGCTCGCCGCCCGGGGCGGTCAGTCGGTCGGGGAGGGGGCTTGTGGGGGCGGGTGGCGCAAGGACCGGAGCTTGCTGGTGGCGAGGGTGAGGAGGGGGCCGACGGCCTCGGGCTCGATGCCCAACTGCTCGGCGATGAAGTCCGTGGGGGCGCCGCCCTCGCGCAGGTGGAAGGCGAGCCGGTATGCCGCCGGGAGCTGCTCGATCGCCGCAGCGGCGGCAGCGTCCTCGGGCGCCTGGTCGCCGCTCATTTCCTGATCACCGTGAAGCCTCGCTCGGGCCTGACGAGTCCGGTGAGGGGTCCAAGGGCCTCGAGCACCGTGAACAGGGGGAGAAGCGCCACCTGCGCCACGTAGAGCAGCGCGACCTGGCGCCGGGGGCGCGGCGGGCCATCGTCCTCCCGCAGGTTCACGTGGAGCCCGACCAGGTACGTGGTGATGTAGGTGGCGAGGCTGAAGTCACCGAGCGCGGCGACCACGGGCGGCGTCCGCAGCCCCAGCCCGAGCTGCACGTAGGCGTAGAGCAGGGCCAGCCACGTCGTGGCCCACAGGAAGGTGAACAGCGCGAGCCCGGCGCGTAGCCACGCGGTCGTGTCGGCGAACGCGACCACTCGCACCAGGCCGGCGAACCACCGCCGCCGCTGGCGGACGAAGTCCCGTGCCGACCGGGGCGCCTGCTCGTGCAGGTAGCCGTCGACCCACCGGCACCGCCTGCCGGTCTTCATCTGGCAGAGCGCCCAGAAGGCGTCCTCGGTGATCGAGCCCTCGGGCCCCAGGTCGAACCCGACCGCCCGCTCGACGCTGTTCCGGACGACGATGAACGACCCGTGCAGTCCGAACAGCGTGTAGCCGAGGCGGTGCTGCAGGTGGAAGCGCCCGACGTCGTCGCCGGTCCGGACCATGTCGGCGAGCGTGAGGGTGGGGTGCGACCGCAGGTTCCGGTGGTAGACGATGGCGCCCTGGCCGATGCGGTGGGCGCCGGATGCCTCCTCCTCGGCGATCGCCTGCGCCATCCCGGCGATCAGCGACCGGCTGGGGTGGGACTCCTCGTCGAGGTGGAGGATCCAGCCGTCCGCAGGCAGGTCCGAGCGCTCGAGCGCGTACTGCAGGGCGCGTGCCTTGTACAGGGTGTCGTTGGCGGTTTGGTAGTCGGGCGGCACGACGAGCTGGACGAGGTCGGGTCCCGGTTCCAGGTCGACCGGGACGTCCGTGACGACCTCGATGCGATGGCGCAGGCCGGTGGCGGCCGCCGCCTCGCGCCTCGTGGCCGCCAAGCTGGCCCGGAGGGCCTCGACGTTGGTCCCCCGCGACACGATGCGGAAGCTCACCTCCTGCAGGCACGGCGGCACGGCAGTCAGGACTGCATGCTCGGTCCGCTCGGGCAGGCCCCGGTAGGTGAGGAACCCGGCGAGGCTCAGCGCCGCCTGGATCGCCGGCAACGCCCACAGCACGTCGAGGTGGTTGATCACGTGCTCGACGGCGGTGGTCGGCGGTCGGCCGCCGCCCCACACGATGGAACGGGCGACCTGCACGCCGACCGCCACCGCGGCGAGCGTGGCCAGCACGGCCAGCCGGAAGCGAGCCGCCGGACCCAGCCACGAGCGTGCCAGCGTCCCCAACGCCCCGGGCGCCGCCGGCGGCGGATCGAGCGCCCGCGCGTCAAGCACGGCCGGCCTGCCGGCTCGCGGGCATCTGGCTGGCGACGACCGCCCGGGCCAGGTCCACGAGGTCGTCGCCGGGACCGGCACGGTCACGATCGCCGGCCGCCCCGCTCGCCGACCGCATCAACACGACCCGCTCGTAGCGGTGCCCGGTGCCGGCCCGCACCGGCCACACCCACGACACGATCTCCCATCGCGACGCCGCCGCCGGGTTGCGGAACGTGATCGCCTGGCCGTCGGCCGCCGTGCCGACGTCCACCCGCCGCGACGACGCGACCGCGTAGCCGTGGTAGCGGTAGCAGGCCTCGAGGCCGTAGTCCGAGAAGCTCGACAGGTCGTCGCTGTCGGTGACGTCGAGGAACGTCGTCCCGCCCGCCTGCCGGCGCAGCAGGTAGCGGTCCCACGTGGCGCCCGAACCGAAGTACTGCCGCGCCCAGCTCACCCGGTCGTAGCGCTGCACCCGCCAACCGGTGGCCGCGAGGCGGCCGGCCGTGAGCGCGGACACATCCGCCGCCGGGCCGCGGAGGTCGGTGAACGGGTCGAACCGCGTGAGCCCGTCGTTCGCCGCTCCGAGCCCGGCGCTCAGGCCGACGACCACGACGAGCGCCGTCACCGTGAGGCGCCGCCCCGAGGCCGCCGGCCCCCGAGGCGACCCCGGCGCCCCTGGAGACCCCGGCGCGCCCGCCGACCCCGGGTCGCCGACCGATCGGCGTGGCGGCCCGCCGAGCGCGAGACCGAACCGGGGGAGTAGTCCGATCATCGCCAGGGCCGCCACGCCGAGCAGGACCAACCCCAGCACCGGGTGGACGACCTCGACGGCTGCCCGCTCGCCCGCTGTGGCGCCGACCTCGAGGATCGCCACGATGCGCACGACGTTGAGCGCCAGCACCAGGACCGTCCCGGCGAGCAACCACAAGGCCTTGCCGACCACCCGGCCCCGGCAAGCCAGCGCGATGCCGCCGCCCACGAGGAGGAACCCGACCGCGCCGTTGGCCCCACCGCAGGCCGACCCGACCGAGACGGTGAAGCGCTCGGCGCCCCGCCCCACCGTGAAGACCGACCCACCGGTGAAGTCGACGGCGGGCATCCGGGCCGCCGCCAGCCGCACGCCGCGGAGCGACAGCGCGGTCGTGCTCGCCAGCAGGCTGCCGACGTGGCGCTGCCAGGGGTAGGGCCACGCCAGCACCAGCAGGGCGATCGGCAGGCGCACCCGGTGCAGCACCCGGGCGCCGAACAGCAGCGCCACGAGGCCGGCCACGAACAGCGGCAGCCCGAGCAGGTCGACCCGGTTGGCCCAGAACGCGTACGACAGCCGCCCGGGCAGCACCCACGCCACGAGCCCCGCCCCAGCCAGTAGCGGCACGCCCACCATCCAGTCGACCTGCCGGTGCGGCAAGCGCAGCTCACCGGCGCGGGGCCGTCCCCGCACGACGCACACGGCGAGCGCCACGAGCGGGACCAACCCGAGGTAGGCCAGCGGCGTCTGGCCCGCCAACCCGTCCACCAGCGCGGCGAGCGAGTGCCGGTAGGCGGCCACCACCAGCCCGACGGTCAGGGCCCAGCGTGCGGCCAGGCTCCAGGGCGACACATCTGGAGCCGAAGCCGACGCCGGGCCCATGACCATCCCTGCCCGCCTACGGACCGGCCGTCAGGCGACGGCGGACCGGCGCCGGCGCCACAGCCACGCACCGCCGCCGGCGGCGGCGAGCACGAGCGGGGCACCCCACGCCACCGGGACCTCGGACACCTCGGCCGCCGACACGCCGGTCCCCGTCAGGACGGCCACCGGGTTGAGCTGGCTGGACAGACTGTCCTGCACCAGCGGCATGCCCTGGTCCAGGAGGAGCCCGGCAAACGACCCGAGGCCGGGGACCAGCGCGTCGAGCGCGGCCGCCAGCGCCGCCTGGACGTCGGCAGTCGGGAACACGGTGGTCGTGAACGCCACCGAGACGCTGTCGCTGCGGTCGCCGATGTCGGTCGGCGTGAACGTCGCGGAGACGTCGCACGTCGGGACGACGGCCCCGTCGGCCCCGACGCACCCGGCGATGGCGAAATCGGTCCCGGTCGCGAGCGTGAGGCTGTCGATGCGCACGGCGATCTGGTCGCCGCCCGGCACGGTGTTGACCGCGTTGGTCACCGCCTGGCGGACCTGGGCGTCGGTCACGCCGATGAGGTTCGGCGGATCCCAGGTCGCGATGGCGGCGAGCAGCTCCGGGCGGATCTCCTCGACCGTCGTCGTCAGGGGGATCGTGGCGGTCTTCGCCGCGCTCGTCGTGCCCACCTGCTGCGTGCCGAAGGCGACGGGCAGCTCGAGCCCCGCCCGTGCAGGCCCCGCGAGCAGCATCAGTGTGGCCACCGCGGTCGAGACGCCCACGAGCAGGCGTCTCGTGCGCGTTCGCCGGCGACCCAGGGGGACATGGTGGGTTCGGCTCATCGGTGACGGCTCCTCTCGCGTCGCGCGGAGAGGACCGTTCGGAGGCGCCGGATGAGACCGTCCGCCCACGTGCCCGCCTGCTCCGCTCTCACCGCGGAACCCTACGGAGGAACGACTCGGTGGACCCGAGTAGCCGCTACCTGTTTTCCGCCAGCCCCAGCGCATCGGCCAGTTGGTCGCGGGTGCCGACCCCAAGCTTGACGTAGGCCTGGTACAGGTGTCCCTCGACGGTCCGCACCGAGACGTGCAGCCGCGCCGCGATGTCGTGGTTGTGCAGCCCCTGGGCGGCCAGCGCCGCGACCTCCCGCTCGCGCCGGGTCAGCAGCACAGGCGAGGACAGCTCGGCGAGGACGGGGGTCCGCGCGCCCTGGCAGCGGGCCCGCAGGGCGTCGGCCCGGGCGGACGCGTCGCTGGCCCGGCGCCGCAGCGCCTCCCGCCCGAATGCTCGGGCCGCCTGGGCCTCGGCCTCGGCGGCGTGCAACAG
>JBKPAS010000031.1:0-12689 GCA_046744265.1 Actinomycetota bacterium | reverse complement strand
CCCGCCACCAGCCGTCGAGGGCCCGGGCCACGACGGCGCCGAACAGCGGGCCCGCCTCGGGGGTGGTCAGGAAGTCGCCGCCCCGGCCGCCGGCCGCACCGCCCGCCTCGTAGAACCCGCCGTCGGCCGAGTACAGGGCCCACTCGACGACGGCCTCGACGGGCAGCGGCCCGTGCCGGCGGATCAGCCGGACGACGTCGTCGTGGACGGTCAGGGGCGAACCGCGGCCACGAAGTCGGCCACGTCACCGAGCGACGTCGCCCACCGGGTGACGCCGAACGCCAGCGTCAGGACGACCGTGATGGCCAGGGCGGCGGAGAGCGACACCGGCACGCGGATGGGGGTGCGGTCGCCGTCGGGCGGCGGGTTCATCCACATCTCGCGGGCCACGTTGGCGTAGTAGGCAAGCGAGATGACCGAGTTGACGGCCATGACCACGGCCAGCACGTAGGCCCACTTGGTGCCGCCGTCGATGACGGCCCGGAACGCCACGAACTTGGCGAGCCACCCGCCGAGCGGCGGGATGCCGGCCAGGGCGAACAGGAACACGGTCATCGCCACCGCCAGCGACGGCGCGTACTCGAACAGCCCGCCGAAGCTGCTGATCTCGCCGCTGCCGGTCTTCCGGGCGACGGCCATGACCACGGTGAACGCACCCAGGTTCATCGCCGCGTAGATGAGCAGGTACGTGACGATCGCCCGCAGCGCGTCGCCGTGGATCTCGCCGACCACCGCCAGCGGCGCCAGGATGAACCCGGCCTGCGAGATGCCCGAGTAGGCGAGCATGCGGACGACGTTGGTCTGGCGCAGCGCCACGACGTTGCCGATGGTCATGGTCAGGGCGGCCAGCACCCACATGAGCGGCTGGACCACGTCGGACCGGCCCTGGAACCCGATCAGGATCAGCGACAGCAGCGCCACGAACCCGGCGGCCTTCGACGCCACCGACAGGAACGCGGTGATCGGCGTGGGCGCGCCCTCGTAGGTGTCGGGCGCCCAGGTGTGGAACGGCACCGCCGAGACCTTGAACGCGAACCCGGCGATGCAGAACACGACGGCCAGCGTGATGAGCGGGACCGACTCGCCGCCGGCCAGCTTGTCGCCGATGACCGACAGCTTGGTGCTGCCCGCCACGCCGTAGAGCAGGGACATGCCGTACAGCAGCACCCCGGTGGCGAACACGCCCATCAGGTAGTACTTGGCGCCCGCCTCGTTGCCCTTGAGGTCGGTCTTGCGCCACCCGGCCAGCAGGTAGGCGGGGATCGACAGCAGCTCGAGCGCCACGAAGATCGACACCAGGTCGCGCGACGAGGCGATGATCGTCATGCCCAGGATCGACGAGAGCAGCAGCAGGTAATACTCGCCCTCGTGGTAGTCGCCCTCGGCGATGTAGTTCGTCGACAGCAGCACGACCACGTAGCCGGCCACGAGGAACAGGGCCTTGGTGACGAGGGCGAAGTTGTCGACCACGTAGGTCCCGCCGAACATCGACCGGTCGGCGCCGTCGATCGCGAGCGTGAGCACCGGGATCAGCGCCCCCAGCAGGCCCAGGCCGGCCAGCGACGGCAGCAGGCCCTTCCGGTCCTCGGGGAGGAACAGGTCGGCCACGAGGATCAGGCACAGCGTGCCCACCACGACCAGGTCGGGGGCGAGCGCGTGCCAGTCGACGTGGGGCTGGGCGAACTGGTCGCTCGACTGGAAGACCGTGGCGAGGGTGGTCAGCACGACGGTCTCCTAGTGGACGATGGACGACAGGGCCTGGGCCACTGCGCTCATCTGGCCGTCGGTCACCCGGAACACCAGGTTGGGATACACGCCGATGGTGAGGATCAGGGCGAGCATCGGCGTCCAGGCGATCCACTCCGGGATGCTGACGTCGGGGATGTCCTCCTCGGCGAACTCGTCGCTCGGCGTGCCGAACGCCGTGCGCTGGTAGAGCCAGAGCAGGTAGCCGGCGGCGAACACCGTCCCCAGTGCGGCGACCACCATGTACACCCGGAAGGTCACCTCGTTGAGGCCGGCCCCCGGGTTGTAGGTCGACAGGATGGCCGGGAACTCGCCCCAGAACCCGGCCAGGCCGGGTAGGCCGAGCGAGGCCATGGCGGTGAAGCCGAGGATCCACCCCATGCGGGGTGCCTTCACGAGGATGCCCCCGAGCCGCTTGATGTCGAGCGTGTGGTAGCGCTCCTTCACCGAGCCGGCCAGGAAGAACAGCATGCCGGTGATGAGGCCGTGGGCGACCATGCCCATGACCGCGGCGTTGAGGCCGAAGTCGGTCAGCGTGGCGATGCCGAGCATCGTGAAACCCATGTGCGCGACCGACGAGAACGCGATGAGCCGTTTCATGTCGGTCTGGGCCAGGCAGGCCAACGCGCCGTAGATGATGCCGATGACGGCCAGCAGGCCGATCCACGGCGCCCACTTCACCGCCGCCTCGGGCAGGATCGGCAGCGCCACCCGCACGAACCCGTAGGTGCCGAGCTTCAGCAGCACCGCGGCCAGGATGACCGAACCGACCGTCGGCGCCTCAGTGTGGGCGTCGGGCAGCCAGGTGTGGAACGGGAAGATCGGCACCTTGATGCCGAAGCCCATGAACATGCCGCCGAAGATCAGCACCTGCGTCGACAGCGGGATCGGGTCGATGCCGAACTGCGCCGGGTGCGCCATCCGGGCCGCCAGGTCGACCATCGAGAACGTCTCGCCGCCGGTCACGAAGAACAGCGCCAGGAAGCTCACGATCATGAGCGCCGAGCCGAACAGGGTGAACAGGAAGAACTTGATCGACGCGTACTGCCGCTGCTCACCGCCCCACACGCCGATGAGGAAGTACATCGGCAGCAGCACGAGCTCGAAGAAGACGAAGAACAGGATGAGGTCCTGCGCGACGAACGTGCCGATCATGCCCGTGTGCAGCACGAGCAGCAGCACGAAGAACGCCTTCGCGTTGTGGGGCTCGGGCAGGTGGTTCCAGCTGTAGACGATGCACAGCGGCACGATCAGCAGCGTGAGCGCCAGCAGCGGCAGGGCGAGCCCGTCGATGCCGACGATGTACCGGCTCGAGATGACGTCGATCCACCGGGCGTTGCGGACGAACTGCAGCTTGTCGGTCTGGTCGTAGTCGAAGTCCGCGAACAGCGCCACGCCCATGCCGGCGGTCGCCAGTGACGTCACGAGCGCGATGCCCTTGTGGGCCTGCTCTTGCGCCTTGGGGATCAGCAGCATCACGAGCGCCCCTGCCATTGGCAGGAACACCATGATCGAGATACCCCAATCGGTCAGGAACTGGTTGTTGTCCATCTACCGAACCTTCAGATGAAGAGGATGAGCGCGCCCGCGAACACGGCGACCGCCCCGAACAGGAGCGCGCCGTACTGCTGGACCTTCCCGGTGGTGAGCTGGCGGGCCGCCTGGCCGCCACGCCGGGCGGCGGTCGCCGAGCCGAGGACCGTGCCGTCGACCACCTGCTGGTCGATGTGCGTGTACACCCAGCGGCCGCAGACCGTGGCGAACCGGCCGGCGCCGTTGACGACACCGTCGATCACGTTCTGGTTGACCCAGTTGATCGCCCGGGCGACCGGGCCCTTGGTCGACCCGGCGATGATGTCGGTGTACAGGTGGTCGAAGTAGTACTTGTTGACCAGCACCGTGTAGCCGGCGCGGGCCAGCGGCGACCGCTCGGTGATGCCGTGCGGCCCCTGGTTGCGCCAGTACCAGCTGTAGGCGAGGAAGATGCTGCCCAGCGCCACGACGGTGCTGATCAGGGCGATGCCGATGTCGAAGTCGGGGTGGCCGAAGCTGGGCACCACCTCGGCCGGGAAGTACGGCCCCTTCGGCTCGTAGAAGTGCTCGAACCGCAGGGCGATGCTCGACGGCACCCAGCTGAGGACGCCCGTGTCGGGCAGGTTGGCGAACCCGGCGACGATGGCGAGGCCCGAGAGGATGTAGAGCGGGGCGACGATGCGGGGCCCCGACTCGTGCGGCTCGGCGTGGTGGGTGACGTGGCCCCGGAACTCGCCGAAGAACGTCAGGTAGACGGTACGGGTCATGTAGGCCGCGGTCAGGAGCGCCCCGACGATGCCGACGACCAGGAACACCGTGTAGCCGTCGCCGAGCTGCGAGGCGCCGGCCAGGATCTCGTCCTTCGACCAGAAGCCGGCCAGCGGGAACAGGCCGATCAGCGCCGCGGTGCACACCAGGAACGTGCGGTACGTGTGGGGCATCCACTTGCGCAGGCCGCCCATGTCCTTCCGCATGTCGAAGCTGTGGACCGCGTGGCTGACCGACCCTGCCCCGAGGAACAGGCCGGCCTTGAAGAAGGCGTGGGTGAAGAGGTGGAAGAAGGCGGCGGTCCAGGCGCCGACGCCCAGCGCCATGACCATGTAGCCGAGCTGGCTCACGGTCGAGTACGCGAGGACCTTCTTGATGTCGTCCTGCACGAAGGCCAGCCCGGCACCGCCGATGACCGTCACGCCGCCGACCAGCGCCAGCAGGTTGATGTTCGACGTGCCGATGTCGAGCCCCTGGAAGAACACGCTGTAGAGCCGGCCCACCATGAAGATGCCGGCCACGACCATCGTCGCCGCGTGGATCAGCGCCGAGACCGGGGTCGGGCCGGCCATGGCGTCGGGCAGCCAGGTGTGCAGGATGAACTGGCCCGACTTGGACATGACCGCGGCGATCAGGGCGCAGGCGGCCACCGTGAGCGCCGTCGAGCCGATCGTCCCCTCGATGGCCGCCTGGTTGATGGACAGGATGTCGAACGTCTTGCCGGCGCCGAAGTAGAGGATGGTCACGCCGCAGATCAGGCCGACGTCGCCGACGCGGTTGGTCAGGAACGCCTTGAGGGCGGCGTCGCTGTTGGGCTTCTCCTCCCACCAGTGGCCGATGAGCACGAACGAGCAGACGCCGACCAACTCCCAGCAGACCAGCAGCTGGATGGTGGTCAGCGAGATGACCAGGCCGAGCATCGCCGCCGTGAACAGCGACAGGAAGGCGAAGAAGTGCGTGTAGCGCCGGTCGCCGGCCACGTAGTCGGTCGAGTACACGTGCACCAGCAGCGACACGAGCGTGACGACGAACAGCATCATCACGGCCGGGCCGTCGAGCAGCATGCCCAGCTGGATGTGCACGCCGCCGCTCTGGAACCACGTCCACCCCTTGGTGACCGGCTCGACGCCCTCGTGCCCGCCGTCGTTGACATGGCCGAACCACGAGACGTTGGTGGCCAGCGCCAGCAGGAAGGCGAGGCCGACCGCGGCGATGCCGAGCTCGCTGCCCTTGCGGGGCATGCGCTTCCCGAAGAGCAGGATGAGGAAGAACGAGGCCGCGGGCAGCAGCGGGATGACCCAGGCGATGTCGAGCATGGCGGCGCGCTAACCCTTCATCAGGTCGGCGTCGTCGAGGTCGACGCTCTGGCGGTTGCGGTAGATCACCAGCACGATGGCGAGGCCGACCCCGACCTCGGCCGCGGCAACGGCGATGACGAACAGGGCGAACACCGCCCCGGCGGGGTCGTTGGCAGCGGCGCCGAAGGCCAGCAGGTTGATGTTGACCGCGTTGAGGATGAGCTCGATCGACATGAGCACCATCACCGCGGACCGCTTGGACAGCGCCCCGTAGACGCCGATGCAGAACAGCACCGCGCCGAGCAGCAGGAACTGGTTGAGCATCAAGCCGTCCACCGCTACCGATCCTTCCGTGCGATCACGATGGCGCCCACCAGCGCCGCCAGCAGCAGCACCGACACGGCCTCGAAGGGGATCAGGTACTGCGTGAACATGGTGTCGCTGACCGTGGCGGCGTTGCTGCCGGCCACCTGCTGGACGCGGAGGTCCTTCGGCATCTTGTCGTCTCCGAAGCGGTCGATCAGGGCGTAGCCCATGACCCCGGCGAGGACGACCGCCGTGCCCAGCCCCACGTACCAGTTGCTGTGGGTGAGGTTGACCTCCTGGCCGATCTTGGCCCGGGTCAGCATGATGCCGAACAGCATCAGCACCATGATCGCCCCGATGTAGATGAGCACCTGGGTGACGGCGACGAACTCGGCGGCCAGCAGCAGATACTGGGCCGACACGCCCGCGAACACCAGGATCAGGTACAGCGCGCCGCGCACGACGTTGCGGGTCGTGACGACGGCGACGGCCGAGCCGACCATCATCGCGGCGAGCAGGTAGAAGAAGATGTTCTGAGCCACCATGGTCGCTCCCCCGGCCCTTACCTGGGCACCTTCCGCACCTTCTGCTCCGAGCCAGACTCGTAGGGCTCGAAGTCGGGCACGGCCTGCATCCACTCGCCGAGCCGCTCCTTGTCGTGCAGCAGGTCGGCGAGGCGCAGCTCGGAGTACTCGTACTCGGGGCTCCAGAACAGGGCGTCGAACGGGCAGACCTCGACGCAGATGCCGCAGTACATGCACAGCGCGTAGTCGATGTCGAACCGGTCCAGCTTGTTGACCGTGCGCGGCTTGCCGCCGGGGCGGCGGGGCGGAGCCGTGTCCTTGTGGCCCTCGATGTAGATGCACCAGTCGGGGCAGCTGCGGGCGCACAGCATGCACACGGTGCAGTTGTCCTCCTTGAGGGCGATGACGCCGCGCGCCCGGGGGGCGGGCGCTTCCTTCTCGTGGGGGTACTGCACCGTCACCGCGCCCTGCGACGGGGCGGGGATCAGCGTCTTGAGGCCCCGCGACGGGAACGTCGTGCGGGCCATCGTCTTGAGCGTCACGCCGAGCCCCTTGACGAGCCCGGGCACCTTGGGAGCGGGGAGCTTGGCCATCAGAAGGCCACCTTCAGGACCATGGTCGCCAGGATGTTCACCAGCGACAGGGGGATGAGGATCTTCCAGGCGAGCTGCTGGAGCTGGTCCTCACGGAACCGGGGGTAGGTGAACCGCACCCAGAACACGAGGAACGCCACCAGCATCATCTTGGCCAGCAGCACGATCGGGCCCACAACGTTCATGGCGCCGTTGTCGAACTCGACCCACGGGATGCTCCAGCCGCCGAGGAACAGCGTGGCCGCCACCGCGGCGAAGGCGCCGGCCGTGGCGAACTCGGCGATGAAGAACAGCAGGAACCGCATGCCGCTGTACTCGGTCATGTAGCCCGACACCAGCTCGGACTCGGCGATGGGCATGTCGAACGGCGTCTGGGTCAGCTCGGCCTGGGTGGCGATGAGGAAGACGAGGAACCCGATGATCTGCGTGAAGATGAACGGGTTGCCGATGCCGCCGAAGCCGAAGATCTCGCCTTCTTGCTGGGCCGCGACGATCTTCTGCAGGTTGAGCGTGCCGGCCTGGATGACCACGCCGACGACCGCCAGCACCATCGGCAGCTCGTAGGCGATCAGCTGGCCGGCGGCCCGCAGCCCGCCGAGCAGCGAGTACTTGTTGGCCGACGCCCAGCCGGCGACGAGGATGCCGATCACCGAGATCGACGACACGGCCATGATCCAGAACACGCCGGTGTCGAGGTTTACGAACCAGGCGTCGGGGCCGAACGGCACGACCAGGTAGATCATGAACACCGACAGGACGACGATGTAGGGCGCGGCCGCGAACAGGCGGCGGTCGGCGCGCCAGGGAACCAGGTCCTCCTTCTGGATCCACTTGCCGACCTCGGCGAGCAGCTGCATCGAGCCGTAGGGGCCGGCCTCCATGGGGCCCAGCCGGCTCTGCATGAAGCTCATCATCTTGAACAGGAAGACGTAGACGAGTGTGCCCGCGGGCAGCAGCACGGCGGCCAGCACGCCGATCGAGCGCAGCGTGGTCTGCTGCCACCAGGACAGCTCGACGGCGGTGGTCAGTGCGCCCAGGCTCATTGCTTCCCGCTCTTGCCGCTTCGCGGCGGGCCGCTCGGGCCGCGCTCGCTCTTCGCCGTGCTTCGCTCGGCAAGCCTCGCTGCAGACGGACGCTCGCTCACCGGTCGATGTCCCCGAGGATGAAGTAGAGGCTGGCCAGGATCGTGATGATGTCGGGCACGTACACGCCCCGCAGCAGCCACGGGCAGATCGAGACGTTCGAGAAGCTGGCCGAGCGGATCTTGGTGCGGAATGGCCCGAGATCGCCCTTGGACACGATGTAGTAGCCCATCGCGCCCAGCGGGTTGTCGGTCTCGACGTAGGCCTCGCCGGCCGGGACCTTGATGATGCGCGGGACCTTGGCCATGATCGGCCCGCCCGGCAGCCCGTCGCACAGCTGGTCGACGATCTTGGTCGCCTCGCGGGTCTCCTGCAGGCGCACCCAGCAGCGGGCGAAGCTGTCGCCGTCGGGGTGGGTCCACACCCGCCAGTCGACCTCTTTGTGGGCGAGGCCGATGTTCGTGCCGTCGCGGCGCAGGTCCCAGTCGACGCCCGAGGCCCGGATGTTGGCCCCGGTCAGCCCGTAGGACAGCCCCACCTCGGCCGGCACGACCCCGACGCCCCGGGTGCGGGCCTCGAAGATCTCATTGCCGAAGAGCAGGTCCTCGATCTCGTCGCAGAAGCCACGGATGCGGACCATGACGGCCTTGGTGTCGGCGACCCACCCCTTGGGCAGGTCGTCCTTCAGGCCGCCGATGCGGTCGAAGTTGGGGTGGAACCGCCCGCCGGTGACCGACTCGATCTGGTCCAGCACGTGCTCGCGGTCGCGGAACGCGTAGAAGGCGGGTGTCACCGCCCCGAGCTGGACCCCGAGGTCGCCGAGGAACAGCACGATGTTGGCGATGCGGGCCATCTCGAAGAGGATCGTGCGGATGTAGCGGGCCCGGTCGGGCGCCTCGATCTCCATCAGTCGCTCGGCGGCCAGGATGAACGGCACCTCGTTGGCGAAGCTGCCCAGCCAGTCGATGCGGTTGATCAGCGTCGTGACCTGCGGATACGTGCGCACCTCGGTGAGCTTCTCGTAGCCCCGGTGCATGTAGCCGGGGGCCACGTCGGCCCACACGACCTGCTCGCCGTCGAGCTTGGCGATGATGCGCAGCGTGCCGTGGGTCGCGGGGTGCTGGGGCCCGATGTTGAGGGTCATGCCCTCGTCGGTCTCGACCTCGAGGTTGACGCGGATGTCCGCGGTCTGGCTGTCGACGTAGGCGAGCTGCTGACGCTCGGTGATCGCGGTCATGCGTCACCTCCCTCTTGTTCGCCTTCTGCCTCTTGCTGTGCTTCTTGCTCGCCGTTGCCGTTCTCGCCGTTCGTGGCGCCCGGCGCCTCGGGCATGGGTTCGACGTCGACGATGCCGGGCCAGGGCTTCACCAGGCGGGCGAGCAGCGGGAAGTCCTTGCGGAGGGGGTGCCCCTCGAACCCGCCGGGCAGGTACAGGTGGCGCAGGCCGGGGTGGCCGTCGAACGTGATGCCGAACATCTCCCAGCACTCACGCTCGTGCCAGTTGGCACCGGCGTAGAGGGGGACGAGGCTGGCGATGCGCAGGTCGTCGTCGGGCAGGTCGGCCTTGAGGACGACGGCGTGGTGCTTCTGCACGTTGGCCAGCCGGGAGAAGACCTGGAAGCGGGTGTCGCCGCCCGCGTAGCCGGCCTCGACGGGGGCGCTGGGGTCGGGTCGGGGGATGGCGGCGTCGACACCCGCGGCGTCCTCGTAGCGGCCCCAGGGCGACGGCAGCCAGTCGATGGCCGACAGGAAGTCGAAGAACGTGCAGCCGAGCCGGTTCCTCGCCGCCTCGGCGGCGTCACGCCAACTGTCGCGGGTGACCCGCACCCACAGGCCGTAGCCGGGGGCGATGTGGCTGCCGACGATGGCGTCGCCCAGCGACTCGGTGAGCCGGTCGAGCAGGCCCTGGTGCAGCTCGTCGGTCTGCGGTTCTGCGGCGTGTTCCGCGGTTTCCGCTGCTTCCTCGGCGGCCTCGGTGGCTTCGGTGGTCGTCGTCTCGTCGGCCATCAGGACACCACGATCGGGTCGCCGCGCCAGCGCGTCGCCATGTCCTCGGTCCCGATGCGCTGCTGGAGCAGGACGATGCCCTCGAGCAGGGCCTCGGGCCGCGGCGGGCAGCCGGGCACGTACACGTCGACGGGCACGACCTGGTCGATGCCCTTGGTGACCGAGTAGCTGTCCCAATACGGGCCGCCGCAGTTGGTGCACGACCCCATCGAGATGACGTACTTGGGGTCGGGCATCTGCTCGTACAGGCGCTTGATCGAGGGGACCATCTTGTCGGTCACCGTGCCGGAGATGACCACGACGTCGGCCTGGCGGGGGCTGGCCGGCAGCGGGATCACGCCCAGGCGCATGACGTCGTAGCGCGGCGAGGCGAACGCCGCGCCCATCTCGATGGCGCAGCAGGCCAGGCCCCACTGGTAGGCCCAGAGGCTGTACTTGCGGGCCGTGTTGAGGAGCGAGGTCAGGGGCTTGGGGAGCTTGCCGCTCTCGACGAGTCCCATCAGAACGCGTCGCCCTCTGTGTTGTCCTGTGTAGGGGATACCAGCGTCAGATCCAGCGGAGGACCTTCTTCTTCCACGCGTAGAGCAGCCCGAGCGCCAGGATCACGACGAACACACCCATCTCGACCACGCCGAACCAGCCGTAGGCCTCGGCTCGGGTGGCGAAGGGGAAGAGGAAGACGGCCTCGACATCGAAAAGGACGAATAGCAGGGCGAACAGGTAGTAGCGGAGCTGTGTCTGCCCCCACCCGGCACCGGCCGGGTCGACGCCCGATTCGTAGTTGATGTACTTCTCGGGCTGCGGCCGGTTGGGTCGGATGAGCCGGCCGAGGCCCATGACGGCGGCCACGAGAGCCACCGCGACGGCCAGGAAGACGCCGGCCGTGAGGTACGAGCGGAGGAGTTCCGACACGTGGCGGGAGCCTAGTGATCGTTCGCACGAGGGGCCAAGATGGCCACGGGGCTGCGATTTCGCCTGCCGGCTGGCCTCTCGGGCTGGCGTCAGCCGGTGGCGGTGGCGGTGCTCAGCCCGTGTCGGCCTGTATCGGGGAACGGCGGGCCGTGGTCGTCGATGGCGTCGCTCTTGTGCCTGTTGTGGTGGCCGCACTTTAGGGCGCCGTTGGCCTGGTCGGTGCGGCCGCCCCTGGCGAAGGGGACGAGATGGTCGACGTCGCAGTCGTCGGCGGGGGTGTCGCAGCCGAGCCCGGTGCAGCGACGGTCGCGCAGCTGGATGGCCCGGCGGAGTGCGCCGGTGAAGAACCGGGAGCGCCGCCCGAGGTCGACGACCCGGCGGGAGGCGCCGGCGTAGACGATGCGCTCGACTTCGGCCTCGCCCAGCTGCGGCACCAGACGCCCGGGGGCGATGACGGTGCCGCTGGCCAACTCGCACAGCCGCGTCAGGTTCTCGTCGCCCAGGTGCACGACGAGCAACGGCCGCGGCTCGCGCGCGTCGGCCGGCTTCGCCGCCGAGCGGCGGGCCATCTCCCGCAACGCATCGGCCCGCCGCTGCGCAGCGGTCCGCTCGAGGTGATCGAGCGTGGTGTCATCACCCCAGCGGGCCTTGGCGGCCGCCCAGTCGGCCTCGAACAGCTCGTGTTCGAGGCGCCGCAGCTCGGTGTGAACCTCTTCGCCGGTCACGGGATCGAGCTGGCCGTCGAGCACCCAGTTGCCCCGGAAGGTCGGGGACAGGTGCACGTGCCGCGACACGTGATCGTCGGCGGCCTGGTCCTCGACACCGTCTTCGTCCACCACGGATTCCCAGTAGCGGACCGACGTGAGGAAGTCGTCGAACTCCATGGTCTTGGCGTACTCGACGAGCTTGGCTTCGGCCCGAGGGAAGGTGTCGGCGACTATCTTGCGGCGCGAGTCGGCCAGGCTGGCCAGGACGTCGGCGTGGCGCTCGGAGATCTGCCCGGCCGCGAGCGCCTCGGCGGTGGCGGGCATCTGCCGGAGGCGGCGAGCCAGCCGGGTCTGGGCCCGCATCGCGGCGAGGGACCCGTTGGTCTTCCGCGCCAGCCACGCCGCCGCGGACTTCGACCCCTCGGCCCTGTACGCCCGTCGGGCCTCGAAGGCGGCGGTCAACCGGGCCTTGCTCGCGGCCAGCCGAGGCTCGAGGTGGTACCAGTCGACCAGCGCGTCGCCCAGCTCGTCATCGGACAGCGTGGCGGGATCGAGGTCGGCCAGCACCTCGGCGACCTGTCGGAGCAGTTCGATCCCTTCCATGGTTGAACAGTATAGCAGAGTGGCGAACACCAGTTCGTGCAGGCTGTCGCCGGGCAGATCGGAGGACGGCTACTAGGCGGGGCAGCCCTCCGGGTAGCCGATGAGGTCGGCGGCCCCGACGACGATGCTGGTGACGGCGGTGCCGTCGGTCATGAAGGCGATGCCGTTGCCCGTCCCCGCCGGGACATAGGTGAGGACGTGCCCGCCCGGCACGTAGTCGTAGTCCGCCTGGGACAGGTCGGCCGGGTAGGCGGCCCGGACCTGGTCCTCCGTTGCGCCCAGGGCGAGGCCGGTCTCGGTGGCGCGCAGGGAGCCGAGCTGGGCGTCGACCGTGATCGCGGCGAGGACCCCGTCGCCCGGGTCGCGGATGCCCGCGCCCGGCTGCGGGCTGCGGAACCGCAGCACGAGATCGGGCACGCCCGTGACCGTGGCGTCGAAGCAGGTGCCGCCCGTGCCGGTGAAGGTCGGCTGGTCGACGACGATCGGCGGCGCTCCCTGCGCCTGCAGCGCTCGGAGCGGCGTGCCGATGGTCAGCGGCCCCACGCCGGCGGGCGTCAATGGCGCGGCCGGGTCGATGGGCGTGGCGGCCGGCGGTGCGGTCGTCGCGGTC
>JBKPAS010000022.1:0-8988 GCA_046744265.1 Actinomycetota bacterium | reverse complement strand
CCACCGGGCACCCACCGACCAAGGGGTTCGGGGCTCCGGCGGGAGGGCGGGCGGGTCGGAGCGGGGCGGGGCGGGGTGAGTCAGCGGTCGACGAGGGCGCCGGCGTCTTGCCAGAGGGTCTCGAGGCGCTCGAGGCGCCGGGTGGCCGTGTGGCGCAGGCGGCCGGCGACGCCGGTCGCCAGGGCGTTGACCAGCGCCAGCGTGCCCACGTGGCTGTCGAACGGGCCGGCGCCCTCGGCCGCCACGGTCAGCGACACGGCGGCCAGTGCGGCGAGCGGCGACAGCACGCTGTCGGTCAGCGCCACGACCGAGGCGCCCCCAACCGCGGCGCGGCGGGCGTGCTCCACGACCCACCGCTCGTAGCGGCGCAGGTCGATGGCCACGACGACCGCCCCCTCGGCCAGCGGGCCGAGCTGGCGCACCACCGCGGCGTCCGACCCGCCCACCTGGGCGACGTCGTCGCGCAGCATCGACAGCAGCGACGCGCACATCGCCCCGATGCCGGCCTCTGCGTCGCCTGCCAGCACCCGCACGGGCTGGCCCTCGTCGGCCAGCAATCCCACGGCCCGGCCGAACGCCGACGGGTCGACGCCCGAGAGCGTCCGCTGGACGTTGCCCAGCTCGGCCCGCAGCGTGCGGGACACCACGTCGGACCCGCGCTCAGACCGGATCCGCTCGACCGCTGGGCCCAGCTGCTGCCCGATCGCCGCCTGGACCGCGCCCTGCAGCTCGCTGAAGCCGCTGTAGCCGAGCCGGGCGGCCAGGCGCACCACGGTGGCGCCGGACGTCGACGCCCGCTCCGCCAGCTGCGCGACCGTCCCGAACGCCACCCCCTGCGGGTCCCGCAGGACGACATCGGCCACCTGCCGCTCGGCAGGGGAGAGCTCGTCGCGATACCGCCCGATCCGCTCGGCCACGTCGGTCATGGCATGGATGGTACATTCGCCAACAGACCTGAAACGTTTGTGCCGACGAGACGACCACCAGGCAGGTGCGCCGATGGACACGTTCCGCTCCGTGAACCCCGCCCGCCCCGACGACGTGGTCGGCGAGTACCCGTCCCACGGCCCGGCCGACGTCGACCGGGCAGTCGCCCAAGCGACGCAGGCGCAGCAGAGCTGGTCCCGGGTCCCCATCCCGGTCCGGGCGGACATCATCGCGGCCGCCGGCTCGGCGATCGCCCGCGACAAGCAACGCTTCACCGGCCTCGTGGCCCGCGAGGCGGGCAAGGTCCTGGTCGAGGCCGGCGGCGACGTCCAGGAGGCGGTGGACATGGCCGCGTTCGTGGCCGGCCAGGGCCGGGCCGCGTGGGGCCAGACGGTCCCGTCCGAGCTGGGCGACAAGCTGTGCTGGACCACGCGCCAGCCCGTCGGCGTGGTCGGCATGATCACGCCCTGGAACTTCCCGATCGCCATCCCGTCGTGGAAGATCTTCCCGGCCCTGCTGGCCGGCAACGGCGTGGTCATCAAGCCGTCCGAGCACGCGCCCGCCTGCTGCGAGGCGTTCGTCGCCGCCTGTGTCGAGGCCGGCGTGCCGGCCGACCTGGTCCAGGTCGTGCACGGGTTCGCCGAGCCGGCCGCGGCCCTCGCCGGCCACCCCGGCGTCCGGGCCGTCAGCTTCACCGGGTCGGTGGCCACCGGCCGCAAGGTGGGCGCGGCGGCCATGGAGAGCGGCCCCCGGCTCGTCTCCCTCGAGCTGGGCGGTAAGAACGCGATGGTGGTCCGGCCCGACGCCGACCTCGAGCTGGCGGTCGACGGCGCCATCTTCGGGGCGTTCGGCACCTCCGGCCAGCGGTGCACGTCGACGTCGCGGCTGATCGCCCACTCCGACGTCGCCGGCGAGCTGGTCGACCGCATCGCCAAGCGGGCCGGCGAGCTGCGGCTCGGCGACCCGCAGGACCCGGCCGTCGACGTCGGTCCGGTCATCACCGCCGCCTCGGCCGACCGCATCGCCGGCATGGTCGCCGCCGCGGCCGACGCGGGCGCCACCCCGGCGTGCGGCGGCCAACCCGTGGCCGTCGACGGCCTGGGTGGGGCGTTCTTCGCCCCCACCGTGCTCACCGGCGTCCGCCCCGAGCACACGATCGCCCGCACCGAGGTGTTCGGCCCGGTGCTCGCCGTCATCGAGGTGGACCGGCTCGACGAGGCCCTCGACGTCGTCAACGCGGTCGAGTACGGGCTGTCGGCGGCCGTCTACACGCGGGACATCAACGCGGCCCTGACCGCGGTCGACCGCATCGACACCGGCATCGTCTACGTGAACGCGCCGACGATCGGGGCCGAGATCCCGCTGCCGTTCGGGGGGACGAAGCACACCGGCAACGGGTTCCGCGAGGCCGGCACCCGGGGCATCGAGCAGTTCAGCGAGGTGAAGACCGTCTATATCGACTACTCGGGCCGGCTCCAGCGCGCCCAGATCGACACGCATCCCGGGGAGGCATCATGACCACGCTCGAGGCCCGCGGAACAGCCACCGCCGAGTGGCTCGCCCGCGACGAGCGGGCGCTGGCCGGCGTCCTGCCACGCTACTACGACGTCGTGGCCGAGCGGGGGGAGGGGTCGTGGCTGGTCGACGTCGAGGGCCGCCGGTTCCTCGACCTCGGCGCCGGCATCGGCGTCAACGCCACCGGCCACGGCCACCCCCGCGTGGTCGAGGCGATCGTCGAGCAGGCCCGGACGCTCGTGCACACGTCGGTCGTCGTCCACCACCGGCGCAACGTCGAGCTGGCCGAGCGCCTGGGCGCGCTGTGCCCGTTCCTCGACGAGCCGCAGGTCTTCTTCTGCAACTCCGGCGCCGAGGCCGTCGACGGGTCCCTCAAGCTGGCCCGCAAGGTCACGGGCCGTCCGGCCGTCGTGGGCTTCCGCCGCGCATTCCACGGCCGCACGCTCGCCGCCACCACCCTGACCACCGCCAAGGGCCGGTACCGCGAGGGCTACCAGCCGCTGCTGCCCGGCGTGTACCACGCCCCCTACTGCATCCCCCACGAGCACGCCAGCCCGGCCGCGGCGACACAGGCCGCACTCGACGGACTCGACCGCCTGCTGGCGCTCGACATCCCGGCGAGCGATGTCGGCGTCATGATCGTCGAGCCGGTCCTCGGCGAGGGCGGCTACGTGCCCCCGCCCCGCGAGTGGCTCGCCGGCCTGCGCGAGCGGTGCGACGAGCACGGCATCCTGCTGGTGTTCGACGAGGTCCAGTGCGGCATCGGGCGCACCGGCCGGCCGTTCGCGGCCGAGACCTACGGCGTGGCCCCCGACGTGCTGCTGTTCGCCAAGGGCGTGGCGTCGGGCCTGCCGCTCGGCGGCATCGTGGCGGGGCGCAGCCTGATGGACCGGTGGCCGACCGGCGCCCACGGCTCGACCTTCGGCGGCAACCCGGTGGCCTGCGCCGCCGCCCTCGCCACCCTCGACGTGCTCGACGACGAGGGCTGCTACGAGCGGGCGACGGCGCTCGGCGCCCGGGCGCTCGCCCGTCTGCGGGCCGAGGTGGGCGGCCACCCGCACGTGCGGGACCTCCGGGGCCTGGGCCTCATGGTCGCCGTCGAGCTGGCCGACAAGGCCGTGACCGACGACGTGTGCCGCCGGTGCCTGGACGACGGCGTGATCGTGCTCAGCTGCGGTCCGGACGAGAACGTCGTCCGGCTCGTCCCCCCGCTCACGATCACCGACGCCGAGCTCGACACCGGCCTGGCGGCCGTGTGCCGGGCGATCGTGGCGGGCTGACTAGAAGGCGAGCAGGTCCCGCAGCGCCGACTCGACCCGCCCGGCGGGGGACCAGACCGCCTCGAGCGTCGGCGCGAACGGGATCGGCGTGTCGAGTCCACCCACCCGGCGGACCGGCGCGTCGAGCCACATGAACGCCTCGTCCGCGATCGTTGCCGCGATCTCGCCCCCGAACCCGCCGGTCAGCGGCGCCTCGTGGACGACCAGCACCCTGGACGTCCGCCGCACCGACTCGATCACGGTCTCGCGGTCCCAGGGCTGGAGCGACCGCAGGTCGATGACCTCGACCTCCGCGCCGGACGCGTCCATAGCCACCGCCGAGGCGGCGTCGAGCGCCCACTGCACGCCGGCGCCGTAGGTCACGATCGTGGCGTCACGCCCCGGTCGGGCCACGTGCGCCCGACCGATCGGCACCGTGTGGTGCCCAGCCGGCACGGGCCCCCGGGCTGACCGGTACAGCCGCTTGTGCTCGAGCACGAGGACGGGGTTGCCGTCGTCGAGGGCCGCCAGCAGCAGCCCCTTGGCGTCGGCCGGCGTGGCCGGGGCGACGACCTTGAGCCCCGGCACGTGGCAGAAGAACCCCTCGACGTTCTGCGAGTGGAACGGCCCGGCGCCGAGCCCGCCCCCGATCGGCGCCCGCACGACCACCGGCACGGGGGCGCCCCAGCGGTAGTGGGTGGTCGCCAGGTTGTTGACCACCTGGTTGAATCCGCAGGACACGAAGTCGCCGAACTGCATCTCGACGATCGGCCGGAACCCGTCGAGCGCCAGGCCCAGCGCCGCCCCCAGCGCCCCCGACTCGATGATCGGCGTGTTCCGCACCCGGTCGCAGCCGAACTCGGCGGCGAGCCCCTCGGTCACCTTGAAGACGCCGCCGTACTCGGCGATGTCCTGCCCCATGATCAGCACCCGCTCGTCGGCCCGCAGCGCGACCCGCAAGGCGTCGCTCACGGCGTCGACGTAGCGCATGTCCCGCACGTCGGCCGCCCCGCCGCCCGGCGGCCCCACCGACCGGCGGAGAGGCGACGCCGGCGCGTACACGCCCCCCACCTCGGCCGACCGGGTCGAGGACGGCACCGGCGCCGCCAGCGCGTCCGCCACCAGGCGGTCGACCTCGGCCCGCAGCTGGGCCCGCACCGCCTCGCGCTCGGGCCGGCCGAGCGTGCCCCGCTGGTCGAGCCGGGCCTCGAACCGCTCGATCGGGTCGCGCGCCACCCAGGCGGCGATCTGCTCGGCCGGGACGTAGTCGTTGCCCGACGCCTCCTCGTGGCCCCTCATGCGGAACGTCTTGGCCTCGAGCAGCGTGGGCCCCTTGCCGGCCCGGGCGCGCGCGGCGGCGGCCGCCACGGCCCACCGCACCGCCAGCACGTCGTTGCCGTCGACAACGTGCCCCGGCATGCCGTAGCCGGCGGCCCGGTCGGCCAGGTCGGCGCAGGCGTACTGGTCGGACACCGGGGTCGACAGGCCCCACTGGTTGTTCTCGACCAGGAAGACCACCGGCAGCGACCACACCGCCGCCAGGTTCATGGCCTCGTGGACGTCACCCTCGCTGGTGGCGCCGTCGCCGATCAGCACCGCGGCGACGCGGTCCTCGCCCCGTAGCCGGGCGGCCAGCGCCAGCCCGTCGGCCACCGGCGCCATCGCCCCCAGGTGGCTGATCATGCCGACGACGTGGTGGGCCAGCGTGCCGAAGTGGAACGTGCGGTCGCGCCCGCCCGTGTAGCCGCCGGCACGGCCCAGCAGCTGGCGGAACAGCACGCCGAGGTCGAGGCCCCGCCCGCAGAAGATGCCGAGGTTGCGATGGGCGGGAAGGATCCAGTCGTCGTCGCGCAGCCCGGCCACGCAGCCGACCGAGACGGCCTCCTGCCCGATGCCGGAGAACCACTTGCTGAGCTGGCCGCGGCGCAGCAGGGCCAGCATCTTCTCCTCGATGACCCGGGGGCGTAGCAGGCTGCGGTAGAGCGCGTGCAGGTCGGCGTCGCTCAGGTCGTCCGCTCGGCGGGTGGCGGCCGGGGGCACGCGCAGCTCCGACACGCGCACCAGCATCGCACCCGGGTCCCCGAAGCGCTCGGACCAGACCACCGTTGATCAGGGCATCCAGGCGTCGCGCTCGACCAGCACCTTCTTCAGGACCTCGGGCCGGTCGGTCATGATGCCGTCGACGCCCATGTCGAGCAGGCGGTGCATCTCGTCGGCGTCGTTGATCGTCCACACGTGGACCTGCAGGCCCCGGTGGTGGGCGGCCGCCAGGAACCGGTCGGTGACCAGCGGCAGCCGCCCTTGGCGCACGGGCACCTGCACGCACGCGGCGCTGAACCGCCCGGCCGGCAGGCCCCGCGACGTCGCCAGCAGCCGGGCGACCTGGCGGGGGCCCATCGACGTGCACACCTGCGGCCCGAGCAGGGCCCGGATCCGCGCCAGCCGCCGGTCGGAGAACGCGCCGATGCACACCCGCTCGACCGTGCCCGTCCGGCGGATCAGCTCGACGAGGGGCTCGACCGCCGCGTCGTGCTTGGGATCGATGTTGATGCGGACGTCGGGCCAGGCGGTCAGCAGGTCCTCGAGCAGCGGGATGCGGTCGTGGTCCCGCACCAGCGCGGCGCCGACCTCGGACCACGGCAGGTTGCCGATCAGGCCGGCCCGGTCGGTCATGCGGTCGAGCCGGTCGTCGTGGAAGGCGACGAGCACCCCGTCGGCGGTGGCGTGGGCGTCGGTCTCGAGGTAGCGGTAGCCCATCTCGACCGCGGCCTCGAACGCCCCCATCGTGTTCTCGGCCGGCCCGCCCTCGCGGTGCGCGCCCTGGTGCGAGAACGCCAGCGGACCGGGCCAGTCGAGGAACGGGAAGCGAGCCATGGTGGGCACGGACGGTAGTCGGCTGGCGAACGGACACCCACCGATGGAAGCCTTCCCGCGTGGACGAGCCGTCGCGGGTCTGGACCCTGGAGGACGCCAACGCCGCCCTCCGGTGGGTGCGCGAGGTCGTGGCCCGCGCCCAGCGGCTGTGGGAGGACTACCGGCAGCACGCCGGCCGGGCGGCCCGCCTGGTCCGCCAGAACGGCCACGGGCTGGTGCCCGCCGACCCGGCGCCGATCAGGGCGTGCATCGAGGAGCTGGCCGCCGAGGCGATCGTCCTGCGCGACATCGGCCGGGGCCTCGTGGACTTCCCCGCCCGCAGCCCCAGCGGCCGCTGGTACTGGCTGTGCTGGCTGGTCGGCGAGAAGGAAGTGGCGTGGTGGCACTGGCCCGAGGACGGCTTCGCCGGCCGCCGCCCGGCCATCGAGCTGCCCGACTGAGACGGGCGTTCCGCAACGCGGGGCAGATGTCCCGGCCGGCGATACCGTGGCGGAAGTGGACATCACCGATCGGTTCGCCGAGCTGGTGCGCGGGCCGGAGGAGAGCTGCCGGATCGATGTCGGCGCCTTCCTGATCGCCGCCCACGCCCACCGCGACCTCGACCTCGACGAGCAGCTGGCGCGGCTGGACGAGCTCGCCGCCGGCTGCGCCACCCCGACGATCGACGGGCTGTGCGAGCACCTGTTCGGCAACGTCGGGCTGCAGGGCGACACCGAGGACTACAAGAACCCCCGGAACTCCCTGCTAGACGACGTGCTCGACCGCCGCCGCGGCATCCCGATCACGCTGTCGGTGATCGTGATCGAGGTCGGCCGCCGGCTGGGCCTCGAGCTGAAGGGCGTTGGCATGCCCGGCCACTTCCTGGTGCGCGACGCCGCCGACCCCGAGGTGTTCATCGACCCGTTCAACCGGGTCCAGATGGACCGGGGCGACTGCGAGAAGCTGTTCGCGGTCATCCACGGGTCGGGCGCCCGGTTCGATCCGAAGTTCCTCGAGCCGGTGGGGCCGCGGGCGATCATGGCCCGCATCGTGACCAACCTGCAGCGGTCGTTCGTCGGGCGGGGCGACCGGGCGGGGGCGCTGTGGGCGCAGTGCCTGCGGGTCGTGGTGCCCGGTGCGACGGTGGCCGACCGCCGCCAGCTGGCCGCCCTGCTCGCCGCCAACGGCCGGTTCGACGCCGCCGCCCAGGAGCTCGACGCCATCGCGGACGACGGCTGGGGCGGCGAGCGCGACCGCATCGCGGCGACCGCCATGCGGGCCAAGCTCAACTGAGTACTGAGCGCCGGTCAACGGGTGCTTGACCGGCCGGTCAAGTACGTTTGGGTGGCATGACCGTCACCGACCGACCCGCCGCGAGCGCCGCCTCCCGGTCCGCCAGCGACGAGGACCGGGTCCGGGCGCTGTGCGACCAGCTCCTCGCCGAGCTGCCGCCCCGCGAGACCGACGCGACGACGTTCCTCGGCCGGCAGTTCGACCTGGGCCTGGCCTGGGTCCACTTCCCCGAGGGGTACGGCGGGCTGGGCCTGTCACCCCGGCTGCAGAAGACGATCAACGAGACGCTGTGGGCCGCCGGCGCGCCGATGGCGGCCGCGCCCAACCCGATCGGCCACGGCATGGGGGCGCCGACGGTCGTCACCCACGGCAGCGAGGCGCAGAAGCGCCGCTACCTGCGCCCGCTGTTCACGAACGAGGAGATCTGGTGCCAGCTGTTCTCCGAGCCGGGCGCCGGGTCGGACGTGGCCAGCCTGGCCACCCGGGCGGTCCGCGACGGCGACGAGTGGCTGGTCAACGGCCAGAAGGTGTGGACCACGCTGGCGCACGTCTCCCGCTTCGGCATGCTCGTCGCCCGCACCGACCCCCAGGCCCCCAAGCACAAGGGGTTGACCTACTTCGTGGTCGACATGCACGCGCCGGGCGTCGAGGTGCGGCCGCTGTTCCAGATGACCGGCGAGGCCGAGTTCAACGAGGTCTACTTCACCGACGTGCGCATCCCCGACGCCGAGCGGCTCGGCGAGGTGGGGGAGGGCTGGCGGGTGTCGCTCACCACGCTCATGAACGAGCGGGTGGCGATCGGCGGCACGATCCCGCCCCGCGGCTCGGGCTTCATCGGCCAGCTGGTGAAGGCCTGGCAGCAGACCGGCCCTCACGACGACCCGGCCGGGGTGGCGGCGCGCAACCGGGTCGTGCAGCTGTGGGTCCGGGCCGAGGTGCTGCGGCTCACGAACATCCGGGCCGGCCAGCTGCGGGCGCAGGGCACGCCCGGTCCCGAGGGGTCGATCGGCAAACTGGCCATGGCCGAGCTGAACAAGGACATCAGCTCGTGCGCCGTCGACCTGCTGGGCGCCGAGGGCATGCTGTTCCCGGCCGGCTACCCGATGAAGCGGCCCGAGCGGGCCGCCATGTGGCAGAGCGT
>JBKPAS010000145.1:0-8636 GCA_046744265.1 Actinomycetota bacterium | reverse complement strand
GGGTCGGCGTACGCTGGCAACGGCCGGGTCGGCAGCGCCCGCGACCGCAGGCCGAGCGCCACCTCGACCCAGGCCGCGGCGCCCTCGCCGTCGACAAGCTCGTCGAGCAGCCCCCGCTCGTACAGCGAGCGGGCCAAGTGTGAGCCCGAGGGCAGGGTGGTCCCCAGCGTCCCTTCGGCGACCCGGGGCCCGGCGAACCCGACGACGGCGTCGCGGTGCGCGGCGCGCAGGTCGACCAGCGACCCGTAGGACGCGAACACCCCGCCGGTCGTCGGCGAGCCGTACACGGCCAGCGACAGCAGCCCGGCGTCGGCGTGGCGCCGGGCTGCCGAGGCCGTCCGGGCCAGCTGGGCGAGGGCGATCATGCCCTCCTGGACCCGGGCCCCGCCGGTCCGCGTGACGACGACCATCGGCAGCTCGACGTCGATCGCCCGCCGGTAGGCCCGCACGACCTTCTCCCCCGCGGCGGCCCCCATCGACCCGCCGATGACCTCGAAGCAACCCTCGATGAACGCGTAGGCGTCGGTGCGCCCCGTCCTCACCGATTCGTGGTCGAGGGCACGGCGTCGCTGGTCGTAGCCGGGGAATCCCAGGGGGTCGCCGGCCATCAGCTCGGCGTCCCACTCCTGGGTAACGGGGTGGAACGGCATGGCGGGGGCAGTTTCGCGTCACGGCCCACCGCCCACCCAACCGATCGGTGCGGCACACGAACCGCTCACCGCAACCGCAGCGCCACCTCGTTGGCCAGCAAGCGGCCCCTCGGCGTCAGCACCAGACGCGCTCCCTGCTCCTCGACCAGCCCCGACAGCTCGGCGAGATCACTCACATCGAGCGCCTCGGCCGGCACCCCCGAGCGCGTCCGCACCGCCAACTGCAGCGCCTCCAGCCGCCGACCGTCCGCGTCGAGCCGCTCCCCGCCCGCCACCGGCGAGCCCCCGGATACGACGGCCGAGACGTAACGCTCCGGCGTCCGGACGTTCCAGAACCGCCGCCCGTCACGGTGCGAGTGCCCGGCGCACCCGAACGCCTGGTACTCGCCCATCGACCAGTACAGGCGGTTGTGGCGGCACTCGTGCCCGGGCCGGGCCCAGTTCGAGATCTCGTACCAGCCCAGCCCGGCGTTCTCGAGACACGACGCCGCCAGCAGGTACTTCGCAGCCTGGTCGTCGTCGTCCGGATGGCGGGCGACATCGTCCGCCAGCGGGGTCCCCGGCTCGACCGTCAGCGCGTAGGCGCTCACGTGCGGCGGCTCCAGCGCCAGGGCGGCGTCCAGCGTCCGCCGCCAGTCGTCGAGCGACTCCCCCGCCGCCCCGTAGATGAGGTCGAGGTTCAAACAAGCGATCCCCACCGAGCGGACCAGCGACACGGCGCGCCGCACGTTGGCCGGGTCGTGCGTCCGCCCCAGCGACGCCAGCACGTGCGGCACCATCGACTGGACGCCCAGGCTCACCCGATTGACCCCGGCGGACGCGTACACCTCAACGAGGGCCGGCGTCACCGTGTCTGGGTTGCACTCGACCGTGACCTCGCACCCCGCCGCTCGGGGAATGGCCAAAAGCACCCGCGCCAGGGCCTCCGGCGCCACCAGCGAGGGCGTGCCCCCGCCGACGAACATGCTCGTCGCGGCGGGCATCCCCGCCGACACGTGCCGCTCGACGTCGAGCCGGCACGCGTCGAGGTAGGCCTCCTGCAAGTCGTGCCGATCCGTCCAGGTGGCGAAAGCGCAGTAGTCGCAGCGCACCGCGCAGAAGGGCACGTGGAGGTAGACGCCGAACTCCGCCGTCCCCGAAACTGGGGAGGCCGACGCCCCTCCCTCCCCAGCAGCGCCAGGTGTCGCCCTGGCCAGCGTCAGCGCACCAGGCAGAGGCCCAGGCTGTCGAGCCTGGACGGGACCTGGTCGGGATGGCAGTCGAGTATGCAGGCGATCGCACGCAGGTCGTCACGCCTGATCGTCAACATGCGGCCGTTGTAGTCGCCCCGTTGCACCTGGATCATGCGCAGGTAGCGCCCCAGCATCTCGCCCTCTTGCCCGCCGAGCTGCTCGACGGCGCCGAGGTCGATCGTGACCGGACGGTCGTCGCGGCGTGGACCCCGCAGCCGTTCCGTCAGGTCGACGACCTGCTCGTCGCCGCCACCGCGGCCGCCCAGCTCCTCGTCGGTCGGCAGCATCTGGTCGACGGGCACCCGGTAGAACCGGGCGAGCCGCTGCAGGCGCGGCACCGAGATGGCTCGCTCGCCACGCTCGTACGCACCTAGGACCGATGCTTTGAACTCGTGATCCGACGACGCCTCGACGTCTTGCAGTGACAGATGCTTCTGTCTCCTGATGGAACGCAGCCGTGCGCCCACCTTCGCCGCGTATCCGCTCTCGCGCTCGGCTTCGAGGTCGGTCTCCATTGTTTCCTCCTTGGCCGCCCCAGCGGCACCAGCCCCAGTCCCTGACCCCCGAAGACCGCGAGGCGGGACATTTCCCTACTCTACGCATTGATCCGGCCGCTGAACAATCACGGCAGGCGCGGACGGTTGGACACAGCGCGTAACTGATCGCGATTAACCTCTGCTACCAATTGGTCACGTAGGGCGGTCATAATTACACCTGCTGTGATTGCAGCGGTCTCGGCCCGGAGGACGTGCGCGCCGAGCCGCACCAGCGGGATGCCGACGGCGCGCTCGTCGTCCGTCCACCCGCCCTCGGGACCGACGAGCACGGCGGGCCGATCGAGGCTCGGGGAGCCGCCCGCGGGGTCCGCCAGGCAGGCTCCGTCGAGCCCGGCGGCGGACCGGAAATCGGCGAGCGGCGCGACCTCCGGCAGCCACGTCCGCCGGCATTGCATGGCGGCCTGACGGGCGATCTGCCCGAGGCGCTCGGCCTGGCGTGCGGCCTTGGCGGCGTCCCACCGGACGACCGAGCGCGCGGCGGCGAACGGCACGATCCGGTCGACGCCCAACTCGGTCAGCTTCTGCACGACGAGCTCGGGACGCTCGCCCTTGACGAGCGCGAACCCCACCGTGATCGGCGGTGTGGGCCGGGCATCCGATGTCACCTCGCCTGCAATGGTCAGACTCGGTTCAGCTCCCAGCCGGCCCGGTCGCCACCTTCCGTGACCGTCACTCATCGTAAGGACCGTGCCGGCCGGCAGCCGCAGCACCCTCGTCAGATGGTGGTGGTCGGCGGGGTCGAGCACGGGGGACTCGAGGTCGCCGACGAACACGTGCGCCCGCGCCGTGACGGGCGTGACCGCCGGCAACGCCCGGCTCACCGCCGCTACTTGAACGCCGAGCGGATCTTGGTGAACAGCCCGCTCGTCGGCTCGGCCACCGCCTCGCCCCGCAGCTCGGCGAGCTGCCGCAGCAGCGCCTCTTCCTGCTCGCTGAGCTCGGTCGGGACCTCGACGACGACGTTGACGAGCAGGTCGCCCCGCGACCGCCGCTCGAGGTGGGGCACGCCCTTGCCCCGCAGCCGGAACACCGTGCCCGACGCGGTGCCGGGCGGCAGCTCGAGGTCGTCGGTGCCGTCGAGCGTGTCGAACGGCACGACCGCGCCGAGGACCGCCTGGGTGTACGGCACCCGCAGCTCCGTGAGCAGGTCGGACCCATCGCGCTCGAACCGCTCGTGGGGCGCCACCCGCAGGTGGACGTACAGGTCGCCGGCCGCGCCGCCCCGGGGACCGACCGCCCCCCGCCCCGACAGGCGCAGGGTCGCCCCCGAGTCGACGCCGGCCGGGATGTCGACGGTGTACGTGCGGTCTTCGATGCGGCGCCCCTCGCCCCGGCAGTCGCGGCACGGGTCGGCGATGACCTGCCCGGCGCCGCTGCACCGCGGGCACGGCGACGCGGTGACCATTTGGCCGATCAGCGACTGGCGGACCCGCTGCACCTGCCCGCTGCCCCTGCACTCGGGGCAGGTGGCCGGCGGGCTGCCCGACGCGGTGCCGGTGGCCTGGCAGGTCGTGCACGGCACGGCCGTGCGGACGGTGACCGACTTCTGGCAGCCGAAGACGGCCTCCTCGAACGTGAGCTCGGCGACCTCCTCGAGATCGGACCCGCGCGGCGGCCCGGACGGACCCCGGGGCCGCCCGCCGAACGGGCTGCCGCCGAAGAACGCCTCGAACACGTCGCCGATGTTCCCGAACCCGAACGGATCGCCTGCGGCCGCCCCGCTGCCGTTGGCCCCCACGCCCTCGACGCCGAACATGTCGTAGCGCCGCCGCTTCTCGGGGTCGCGCAGCACCTCGTAGGCGCGGGTGACCTCCTTGAACCGGGCCTCGGAATCGGGCGAGCCGTGGCCCGTGTCGGGGTGCAGCTCGCGGGCCAGCCGCCGGTAGGCCCGTTTGATCTCGTCCTGGCTGGCGCTGCGGTCGACGCCGAGCAGCTCGTAGTAATCGGCAGGCACGGTGTCTCCCGTCAGCCCTCGGTCAGACGGTCGGACAGCCGGTGGCTCACCACGGCCACGGCTGCCAGCGCTTGGGGATAGTTCATGCGGGTCGGGCCCAGCACGCCGATCGTGCCGGCCCGCTCGCCCTCGACGTCGTAGGGCGCGACGACGAGCGCGCACTCGGCCAGCGGCTTCATGCCGGTCTCGGTGCCGATGGCGACGTGCAGGCCGCGGTCGAGCACGTCACGCAGCAGCGAGACGACCACGTACTGCTGCTCGAGGATGCCGAGCACCTCGCGCACGGTCTCGATGGCGTCGAACGCCTGGGCCATGCGGGCCGCGCCGCCGACGTACAGCTGCTCGGGGTCGGCGGGCGACGGGTTGGCCAGCGCGTCGGTCGCCGTCTGGGCGAGCTTGTCGATGAGCGGGTCGCCGACCGCCGGCACCCGGCTCAGCAGGCCGCGGGGCGAGCCGACCAGGTGGGCGGCGAGGTGGGCGCTGGTGGCGCCGATGCGCTCGTCGCGCACGCCCTCGGGCAGGTCGATCGTGTGCTTCTCGACGGTGCCGTCGCTGAGAACCACCACGAGCAGCGCGGCCGTCGTGGTGAGGCCGACGAGCTGGACCAACCGCACGTTCGCCTCGGCCGGACCGGGCGCGACGACGACGCTCGTCAGGTTCGTGAGGTTGGAGAGCAGCCGGCTCGTCTCGGCCAGCATCTGCTCGACCTCGAGATGGGCCCGGGCGAAGAACGACTTGACCTCTTCGGCCGAGCGGCCCGGCAGCCGCATCGGGGCGCGGAGGTGGTCGACGAAGAAGCGGTAGCCCATCTCGGTCGGGACCCGCCCGGCGGAGGTGTGGGGCTGGCGGAGGAAGCCGTCGGACTCGAGGACGGCCATCTCGTTGCGGACGGTGGCCGAGGACACGTCGACCCCCTCGGCCTGCGCGACGTGAGCCGAGCCGACCGGTTGGGCCGTCTCGATGTACTCCTCCACCACGGCTCGGAGGATCGCCGCCTTGCGCTCGTCCAGCATCGTCATCGCCTGGTGCGTTCGGTTCGTCCTGTTTCTCCCGTCACTGGCGTGAGGGGCCTCGGTAGCACTCGATTCTACCGAGTGCTAACGGTTCGTACGGATTCGGCCGTGTCAACCATCGTCTAGTCATCGAGCCGCAACGCGGAGATGAACGCCTCCTGGGGCACCTCGACGCGGCCGATCGACTTCATCCGCTTCTTGCCCTCCTTCTGGCGTTCGAGCAGCTTGCGCTTGCGGGTGATGTCGCCGCCGTAGCACTTGGCGAGCACGTCCTTCCGCTTGGCCTTGACCGTCTCGCGGGCGATGAACCGCCCGCCGATCGCCGCCTGGATGGGCACGTCGAACAGCTGCCGGGGGATCAGCTCGCGCAGCTTCTCGGTCATGCGCCGGCCGTAGTCGTAGGCCTTGTCGCGGTGGACGATCGCGCTGAACGCGTCGGCCGCCACCCCGTTGAGCAGCACGTCGACGCGCACGAGGTCCGACCGCTCGTAGCCGGCCGGCTCGTAGTCGAGGCTGGCATAGCCCTGCGTGCGCGACTTGAGCTGGTCGAAGAAGTCGCGCACGACCTCGGCCAGGGGCAGCCGGTAGACCAGCTCGATGCGCTCGGGCGACAGGTACTCGAGCTTGCCCATCTCGCCCCGCCGCTGCTGGCACAGGTCCATGAGCGTGCCCGTGTACTCGCTCGGGGTGAGGATCGTGCAGGTCAGGTACGGCTCCTCGATGTGGTCGATCTCGACCGCGGCCGGCATGGCCGACGGGTTGTCGACCTCGACGACCTCGCCGTCGATGCGGTGGACCCGGTAGGCCACCGACGGCGCCGTGGCGATGAGGCTGAGGTCGAACTCGCGCTCGAGCCGCTCGCGGACGATCTCCATGTGCAGTAGGCCGAGGAAGCCGCAGCGGAACCCGAAGCCCAGCGCCCCCGACGTCTCGGGCTCGTAGGTGAAGCTGGCGTCGTTCAGCCGCAGCTTCTCGAGCGCCTCGCGCAGGTCGGCGAATTGGTCGCCGTCGATCGGGTAGAGGCCGCAGAACACCATGGGCTTGGGGTCCTGGTAGCCGTGGAGCGGCTGCGTTGCCGGCCGGGTCGTCTCGGTGACGGTCTCGCCGGACCGCGCCTCGCCGACGTCCTTGATGCCGGCGATCAGGTAGCCGGTCTCGCCGGGGCCGAGGCTGGCCACGGGCGTGCTGGCCGGCCGGCGGACGCCCACCTCGTCGGCGTCGTGCACGGCCCCCACCTGCATGAACCGCAGCCGGCTTCCGGACTTGAGCACGCCGTTCTTCACCCGCACCGACGACACGACCCCCCGGTAGGGGTCGTAGTGCGAGTCGAAGATCAGCGCCTGGAGCGGGGCTTGTGGATCGCCTGTGGGGGCCGGGACCCGCGCGATGACGGCGTCGAGCAGGTCCGGCACGCCCTCGCCGGTCTTGGCGCTGATGCGCAGGATCTCGCCGGCCGGGATGCCGAGCACCCGCTCGATCTCGTCGGCATAGCGGTCGGGGTCGGCCGCCGGCAGGTCGATCTTGTTGAGCGCGGCGACGATCTCGAGGTCGTGCTCGAGGGCCAGGTAGCAGTTGGCCAGGGTCTGGGCCTCGATGCCCTGCGCCGCGTCGACCAGCAGGACCACGCCCTCGCACGCAGCCAGCGACCGCGACACCTCGTAGCCGAAGTCGACATGGCCGGGCGTGTCGATCAGGTCGATGACGTGGTCGCGGTAGTCGAGCCGGACCGACTGGAGCTTGATCGTGATGCCCCGCTCGCGCTCGAGGTCCATCGAGTCGAGGTACTGCTCGCGCATGTCGCGGGGGTCGACCGCCCCGCAGATCTCGAGGATGCGGTCGGCCAGCGTCGACTTGCCGTGGTCGATGTGGGCGATGATCGAGACGTTGCGGATGCGGGCGAGGTCGGTCGGCTGCGGCATGGTCGGCTGCGGCATAGAGGGATCAGCGCAGCGTAGCGGTGGCCGGTCTTCGGCCCGCTGGGCTAGCCTGTCCCGGTTACCCCCATGTCCAGGAGCTGAGTTTTCCCGTGGCCAACATCAAGAGCCAGATCAAGCGCAACCGGCAGAACCTGGTGCGGCACGAGCACAACAAGGCCGTCCGCTCCGAGGTGAAGACGCGGGTGCGCAACGCGGTCGCCGCCGCCGAGGCGGGTGCCGACGACGCCGACGAGCGGGCTCGGCTGGCCATCAAGCGCATCGACATGGCGGCCGCCAAGGGCGTCATCCACAAGAACCAGGCGGCGCGGCGGAAGTCGCGGTTGATGCAGCGCATCAACGAGGTGTCGGCGGAGTCCTAGAGGGCGGGCCGGCGGGGTCGGCTGCTCAGCGGCCGGCAAGCCTGGCCAGGCGGGCGACCAGCACCTCGAGCACGAGCGGCTCGGGCCACGCCTTGCCGCCTCGGAGGTCGAGGTCGGCGGCGGCGAGCAGATCCATGGCCCGCACGATCTTGTCGTGCCCCAGCTTGCGGACCTGGGCGAGCGCCTTGCGGGCGGGGAACGTCGACCCCTTGAGCCCCAGCAGCTGAGCGGCGTCCTTCTCGCCCCGGACGGGTGCCCCGTCGAGCTGCATCATGCGGGCGTAGTGCCCGTGCAGGGTCGCCATGACCTGCAGCGGGTGGCGGCCGCCGCCTTCGAGCATGCGGTGGAGCTTGCCGAGGGCCTCGGCGATGTCGCCACGGTCGACGGCGTCGGTGAGCTCCCACGGGGGGACGCCGCCGGCTTCGCCGAGAAACGGCTCGATGTCGCTTGCGGTGAGCCTGGTCCCCTCGGCGTAGCTGCCCTTGAGCGTCTCGACCAGGCCGACGAGCCGCTGGGGATCGTCGCCCAGCCAGCCGATGAGCCGCTCGGCCGCGGCGCGGTCGAGCCGGAGCCCCGCCGCCTGAAGCTGCTCGTCGACCCACGGCGCCAGCTTGCG
Source organism: Actinomycetota bacterium (assembly GCA_046744265.1). Taxonomy (GTDB): domain Bacteria; phylum Actinomycetota; class Acidimicrobiia; order Acidimicrobiales; family VFJN01; genus DATCLS01. The sequence goes on along the minus strand of JBKPAS010000145.1, from coordinate 318 downwards.
GCCCGGGCTCGTGTCGACCTGCTCGCCGCCGGAGCGCTTGATGGCGTCGAGCAGCGACTTGGGGACCCGCCCGCTCGCCCAGACCAGCACCAGCGACGTCGTCGGCAGGGGGTCGTCGAGGTAGGCGACGAGGGGTGCGACCTGGTCGGCCTTGGTGAACATGTCGACGTCACGGCCGACCACCACCCGCCGGTCGGTGAGGAACGGCGGCGTCTGGGCGGCGTCGACGAGCGGCACGATGCTGGCGTCGCCGCCCTCAGGGACGAAGCGGTCGCGGCCGACCTCCTCGACCGTGAGGCCGGGGTCGAGGTCGCCGAC
>JBKPAS010000051.1:0-5773 GCA_046744265.1 Actinomycetota bacterium | reverse complement strand
GTCCGGTGCACTCGCGACCATGCCGGGGGTCACGACGATGTGGGTCGGCTCGCTGGCCCGCGCCGTATGGGGGGCTGGTCGGGGCCTCGGCGTGTGGGGCCACGATTCGGCCGTGGGCTTCGCCCGGGCCGACTCCGCGCTGAGGCTGGCCCAGGCGACGATGGGCCGTGACCACCGCCGCGCTCGTGGGCGTGGTCGTCTTCCTGGTCGCCCGGTGGTTGGGCTGGCGGGCGGCCGCCGTCGCGGGCGCGCTGCTGACGACGGAGCCGTTCGTCGTGGCCCACGGGGCGGTCCGTCTACCTTGTACAAGCTCAGCTGCGGCGTGGTCGCGTCGGGCGACACGGTGCCCGACTACGTCGCCCTGTACGTCGCCGAGCGCCAGCGCCTCGCCGACGCCGACCTCGCCACGCTCACCAGCGGCCGAGACCTGGTCGGCGAGGTGCGGCACCAGGGCATCGCGTACGTCCGGGTCTACGGGCCCTCGAGCGACGCCGACGCGCTCCCCGCGGTCGAGCTCGCCTGGCCGCTCGGCCCGCCCAACGAGGAGCCGCACCACTAGGGGGAGGCAGACTCCTCGCCCCGTCGCCGGCCGGGTCAGGCGGCGAATCAGCCGGGCGGGTCAGAGGTGCAGGTGCGCCTGCTTGTGCTCCGCCTGCTCGATCTGCGTCGCCACCTCGTCGAGGAGGTGATGGGCGAGATCGCTCAGCGCCCGGGCGATGGCCAACTCGTCGCCGATGCGGGGACGGTCCTGGTCGTCGGGGTTGCGGCGGGCCCGACCCCAGCCGCCACGGCGCTCGTCGCCGAGGGCGAGCAGCGCCTTGGCCTCGGTGTGGTCGGGGTCCTCGTGGACCTCGATCTCGACGGTGAACAGCTTCGTCTCGCTCATGGCGTTTCCTCCTACGCTCGGTCCACGAGGGAGGCGGCGTGGTCCGGCACGTAGGTCTGCGTGTCGCGTGGCGGACGCTCGTAGCCCCTCGACGCCGGCCGCTTCGGCAGTGTCAGCGGCAAGCGGGTGACCTCGTGGTAGTCGATCGTGCTGAGCAGGTGGGCGATCATGTTGATCCGCGCTCGCCGCTTGTCGTCGCTCTCGACGACGTACCACGGCGCCTCGGGGATGTCGGTGTGGACCATCATCTGGTCCTTGGCGCGCGAGTAGTCCTCCCACCTGGTCACCGATTCGAGATCCATCGGTGACAGCTTCCATTGGCGCATCGGGTCGTCGAGGCGGGACCGGAAACGTGCCTCCTGCTCGGCGTCGCTGACCGAGAACCAGTACTTCCGCAGCAGGATGCCGTCCTCGACGAGCATCCGTTCGAAGATCGGGCACTGGTGCAGGAAGCGGTGGTACTCGTCGGCGGTGCAGAAGCCCATCACCCGCTCGACCCCCGCCCGGTTGTACCAGGAGCGGTCGAACAGGACGATCTCGCCGGCCGCCGGTAGCTGGGCGATGTAGCGCTGGAAGTACCACTGCGTGCGCTCGCGCTCGGTCGGCGCGGGGAGCGCGGCGATGCGGGCGACGCGGGGATTGAGGTACTGCGTCACCCGTTTGATCGTGCTGCCCTTGCCGGCCGCGTCGCGCCCCTCGAACACCACCACGAGGCGTTGGCGCTCGGCCCTCACCCATTCCTGGGCCTTCACCAACTCGGCCTGCAGCCGGACCAGCTCGCGTTCGTACGGCTTCTTCGGCATGCGGTCGCGCCGTGCGGCCAATTTCACCTTGTCAGCGGTCTTGGCCATGCCCGCGAGCGTACGACCGCGTGCGGGATAGAGGGAGGGCCGAACGGACGAACGGCGGTGGCCCCAAGGTCGAAGGTCCCTGCCGCAGGCACAACCAGACAACGCCGCCCAGGACGTCGGCCACCCGCGCGTGGCGTACCACCGCAACTGGTTCGACGGCAGCGCGACCCGCCACCCGCGGGTGCGTTTCGGCAACCCGGTCCACGTGTACAACAACCTCTACGTCGGCAACGAGTACGGCGTGGCCTCGACGATGGACGCGGGCGTGCTGGTCGAGGGCAACTACTTCGAGGACGTCGAGGAGCCGACCCTGGTCGGCTACGCCGACTCGGGCCCCGGCGCCCTGGTCCAGCGCAACAACACGTCCGTGCGCTCGGGAGCGCCGCAGGCCGCGGGCACCGTGGCCCCGCTGCCCTACAGGTACGATCTCGATCCCACGGCGGACGTGCCGGGGCTGGTCAGGGCCGGCGCCGGGGCGGGACGCATCACGCCCTGACGAGCGTCCGTCAGGCGCTGGTGCTACCGGCCTCGGCGAGGGCGGCGGCCAGCGCCGCCTGGACGACCTGATAGGCCACCCGGGCGACCTCGTCCGGGCTGCGGTCGAAGTCGCCGGCCAGCGACGCGGTCGTGAAGCCGGACAGCTGGACGGCGACCGCATCGGTCAGCCAGCTCGGTGGGTCGCCCGGGCCGCCGCGGGCCCGCCACACCGTGCGGGTGATGCGGTCGGCGAAGCCCCGGCGGGCCTCTCGGCGCTGGGCCCCCGCGGCGGCCAGCTCGCCGGGCAGGTCGGCGCCGAGCGCGGAGAGGTCCCAGTAGATGCGGCCGGTCCGGGCGTTGAGCCGGTGGGCCGCGACGAGCACATCCCGGAGCCAGGCGTCCACCTCGTCGCCGGTGGCGTCGGGCCCGGGCGTCGCCGGGACGTGCTCGCCGTAGGACCGGAGGCCGGCGCGGATCGCCGCCGCGAACAGCCGCTCGCGGGTGGCGAAGTGGCGGAACACGGTGCGGCGGCTGACGCCGGCCGCGTCGGCGACGTCGTCGACGGTCGTGGCGAGCCCGCGGGCGGCCAGGGCCCGCTGGGCCGCTCGCAGGATGCGCGCCCGCGCCACGTCGCGCTGCTCCTCCAACAGGGACGTCTCGACCGCAGCCTGCTCGCTCGCCATGCGGCTGGCATCGTACCGGGCGCGCTTGTCACTGGGTAGTGCCATCTTGTACCGTCGGCGTGTCGGAGCGAGAGCCGTCGGACAGCCGTCGGGCACAGGGGAGGTGAGGTCGTGGAGCTGTGGGCCACCCGGACTCCCGAGGTCGGCACCGCCGAGCGCCAGGCCGAGCGGGCAGAGCGCGCCGGGTGGGACGGCATCACGTTCACCGACTCGCAGAACCTCGTCGGCGACCCGTACGTGGCAGTCGCGCTGGCGGCCCGGGCCACCGAGCGCCTTCGGTTCGCCACCGGGGTCACCAACCTGTTCACCCGCCATCCGGCGGCCCTGGCTAGCGTGGCGGCCACGGTGCAGGAGGAGTCGGGCGGCCGGTTCGTCCTCGGCGTCGGCCGGGGCGACACGGCGCTGTTCCACCTGGGCCGCAAGCCGATGCCCGTGGCCGCGTTCGCCACGCGCCTGACCGAGGTCCAGGCGTACCTGGCGGGCGAGACGGTCGATCAGGCCGGTCACCCGAGCCGCCTCCTGTGGCTGGCACGGGCCCGGCAGCCGAAGGTCCCGCTCGACGTCGCCGCCTCGGGTCCCCGCCTCATCGAACTCGCCGCCACCGTCGCCGAGCGGATCACGTTCGCCGTGGGTGCCGACCCGGACCGGCTCGACTGGGCGCTCGACCTCGCCCGCACGGCCGCGAAGGGCGCCGGGCGGGGCCCCGAGGCCATCTCGTTCGGTGCCTACGTCAACGTCGGGTGTCACCCCGACCTCGACACCGCCCGGGGCCTCATCGCCGGGGGCGTAGCCGCGTTCGCCCACTTCTCCGCCATGCCCGGTTCGACCGGGGCGGGCCTGTCCGCCGGCGACCGGGCCGTCGTCAGCGAGGTCGGCCGCCGCTACGACAGCAACGTGCACCTGCGCAACGCCGCCGAGCACACCCGGCCGCTCGAGGCCGTCTTCGTCGACCGGTTCGCCGTCGTCGGCCCGCCCGGCCAGTGCGTGGCACGCCTCGGCGAGCTGGCCGCGCTGGGCCTCGACCGGGTGGTCCTCACCGGTCCGACGTTCGGGGCCGACCCGGGCGAGGCCCGGCGGGCGAGCCGGCTGCTGCAGGACGAGGTGCTGCCGGCGCTGCGGGACGGTGCGCGGCGGGCATCCTTGTCCAAGGGATCGAACGGAGGAATGCCATGAGCGAGCACGACCTGGTCATCCGCGGCGGCACCGTCGTCGACGGCACCGGCGGCCCGGCCCGCACGGCCGACGTGGCGATCCGGGACGGCACGATCACCGAGGTCGGCCGGGTAGCGGGCACGGCGACGCGGACGATCGACGCCGATGGGCTGGTCGTGACCCCCGGGTTCGTCGACATCCACACCCACTACGACGGCCAGGCAACGTGGGGCGATCGCCTATCGCCGTCGTCGTGGCACGGGGTGACGACGGTCGTCACCGGGAACTGCGGCGTCGGGTTCGCGCCGGTGCGGCCCGCCGACCACGACCGGCTGATCGAGCTGATGGAGGGCGTCGAGGACATCCCGGGTGCCGTGCTCCACGAGGGGCTGTCCTGGAACTGGGGGTCGTTCCCCGAGTTCCTCGCCGCGCTCGACGGCCGGCGCTACGACGCCGACCTCGCCGTGCAGGTCCCCCACGGGGCGCTGCGCCTGCACGTGATGGGAGAGCGGGGTGCCGCCCGCGAGCCGGCCACCCCCGACGACATCGCGGCCATGGCCGAGATTGCCGCCCGCGCCGTCGCCGTCGGGGCCCTCGGCTTCACCACCTCGCGCACGCTGAACCACCGCACCAGCCGGGGCGAGCCGACGCCCACGCTGACCGCCGAGGCCGACGAGCTCGTGGGCATCGCGCGGGCGATAGGCGGGACGGGGCGCGGCGTGCTGCAGGCCGTGTCCGACTTCATCGACGTGGACGCCGAGTTCGGCCTGTTCCGGCGCATGGCCGAGGAGTCGGGCCGCCCGCTGTCGTTCTCGCTCGTCCAGGTGCAGGGTGACACCTGGCGCCGCCAGCTCGAGCTGCTCGACGCCGCCAACGCGGACGGCGTCGCGATGCGGGCCCAGGTGGCTCCCCGGGCGGTCGGCCTGCTGCTCGGGCTGCAGTGCACGCTGCACCCGTTCCTCACCAACCCGGTCGTCCGCACGATCGCCGACCGGCCGCTGGCCGAGCGGGTGGCGGCCATGGCCGAGCCGGCGTTCCGCGAGCGGGCGCTCGCCGCCGAGCGGGACCGGCGCGCCGAACGGGACCGGCAGGGTGGGCCCGGCCGGCTGATCCACGCGCTCGACCGTATGTACGAGCTGGGCGACCCGCCCGACTACGAGCCCGACCCGGCCACGAGCATCGCCAGCCGGGCCGAGCGCACCGGTCGGGACCCGCTCGACCTGGCCTACGACCTGCTGCTCGCCGACGGGGGGCGGGCGTTCCTCTACCTGCCGCTGTTCAACTACGCCGACGGCAACCTCGACGCCACCGGCGACATGCTGTCCCACCCCCACACCGTGGTCGGCCTCGGTGATGGCGGCGCCCACGTCGGCACGATCTGCGACGCGAGCTTCCCCACCACGCTGCTGGCCCACTGGAGCCGCGACCGCGGGCGCGGTCGCCTCGACCTGCCGTTCCTGGTCCACCGGCAGACGCAGGCCACCGCCCGGGCGGTCGGGCTGCTCGACCGGGGCGTGCTCGCTCCCGGTCACCGGGCCGACGTCAACGTCCTCGACATGGAGGCGCTGCGGGCGCGCCGGCCCGAGATGCGCCACGACCTGCCGGCCGGCGGCAAGCGCCTCGTCCAGGCCGCCGACGGCTACGTCGTCACCCTGGTCGCCGGCCAGCTCACCTACGAGCACGGCGAGGCGGCCGGGCCGCTGCCGGGCCGTCTGGTGCGGGGG
>JBKPAS010000047.1:0-6505 GCA_046744265.1 Actinomycetota bacterium | reverse complement strand
CGGCACGACCGTGAGCCGTCATCGCCCTACTGGGCGACGCCCCACTCGTTGATGTTCCAGAACGGGCCGAGGATGGGGTTGTCACCCACGGGCCCCAGGACGTCGTCGGTCCAGAGCAGGATGTTCGGGAGCGGGTCGAGGGGCAGCGAGGCCACGTTCTCGGCCAGAAGCTGGTCGGCTTCGGCCCCGGCGTCCTGCCGCTCGTCAGCGTCGAGCGACTGGTCCACCGTCGTGAGCGGCTCGTCGAGCCCGTCGATGTTCGTACGCGTCCAGTTCTGGCCGCTGAACTGGTTCTGCTGCGTGGGGACGTTCTGCGAGCAGAACAGGTTGCACAGCGACGGGTCCAGCGCCGTCAGGACCTGGGCGTACAGGGCGAGCACGTAGTCACCCTGGGGCAGGTCGGTGCCGAACAGGTCGCCGGCCTCACGGTTCTGGACGGTGACGTGGAAGCCGGCTTCCTGCGCCTGCTGCTGGACGATCTGCTCGGTCAGCTCGCGGCGGGCGTTGCCGGTCGTCGTCTTCATGACGATGTTGGCCGGCCGGCCACCCTTCTCCCAGATGCCGTCGCCGTTCTTCTCCCAACCGTCGTCGGTCATGAGCTCGTCGACCTTGTCGAGGTCGAGCTCGTAGTCGGCGAAGGCGTCGGGATCGCCGAAGTCGCCGAGGACGGGGGCGTTGAACGTGTTCATCGGCGCGTCGATGCCGATGTCACCGAAGAGGCGCTCCACGATGGCGGCCCGGTCGATGGAGTAGGCGAACGCCTGGCGGACGGCTACCGAGTCGAACGGGAACGCGGCGTTGTTCATCCACAGGCCCTCGCTGTTGGGCGTCTGCTGGTTGACGCTCGACTGGGCGCCCGACAGGCCGCGGTTGATCTCCTCGATCGCATCGAGCTGGGGCTGCGGGTAGATCGAGCTGACCTCGCCGGCCTTGAACGCCTGGAACTCGGCTGACGTGTCGGTGACGAACCGGAACGTGACCCCGTCGAGCTTGGGCTTGTCGCCCCAGTACTGGTCGTTCGGGACCAGCCGGACCTCGACGCCCTTGTCCCACCGCTCGATCTTCCACGGGCCACCGGAGAAGTCGTAGCCGTTGGCCATCATGGCGTCACGGTCCTGGCCCTCGAGGATGTGCGAGGGGAAGACGCCGAACTGGCCGCCGAACAGCTGCTTCCAGGCCGCGTAGGGCTCGGAGAAGGTGGCGACCGCGGTCTTGTCGTCCGGGCAGTCGACCGACTCGATGTTGGCGTAACCGGTCGTGTCGTAGATGTCCTCACCGGTGACGATCTGGTCCCACGTGTAGTGGAAGTCGTCGCAGGTGATCGGCTCGCCGTCGCTCCACACGGCCTCGTCGGCGATGTGGTACGTGATCTTCTGCGGATCGGCCTCGACGTCAGGGTCGCCGTCGAGGAGGATGCTGGCCTCGTACTTCCAGGTGTCGCCGTTCTTCACGATGTCGAACGTGCGAGGCATGGTGTTGACGTTCATCATCCAGTAGCCCCAGGACGAGCCGGAGCAGCTGGAGATCCAGTCGATGCATTCCGGCTCTTGCTCCGCACCGATGACGAGCGTTCCCCCCTGAGGCACCTCCTCTTGCTGAGCCTGGCCCTCGTTGTCGTCGTCGTCGCCGCCGCACGCGACGGCGATCAACGACAGCCCCATGATGAGGGCGAGGAGCTGGATGCCCCTTCGCTGTCGTCTCACTCTTGGACCTCCTCTGATGATGGTCTGTTGACCCGGGAGGGACTCGCCCCGGAGTCCGGGCCGCCGCCGGGCGACGGCGGACTCCTCCCTGATGTTGTCCGGTGCACCCTCGGGCAGCGATGCACCGCCCACAGTGAACCGGGGCGGACGATAACAGAATCGACCGCCCTCAACCGGATATCCGGTGCGCGTCTGACCGGAATGTCCTGTCCCGTCGGTCAATCGCGCCAGTCTGAAACAGGATCGTCACGCGAGATGCACCTCCCGTGCGAGCGCGCCCGTCCGGTCCTCCTCACCGACTGCCTCACCGACTGCCGTACCCCGCTGTGCCGTGCGTCACACCATGCCACCGAACCGGCGCGCCGGAAACCGGTTGCCGCCCCGTCCGGGGCGCATCACGATGGCCCGATGGCCGAGCCCGTCACACCGCTGCCGGCAGCCAAGGCGTTCGGGGAGGACGAGCGCTCGGTCCTGCTCGGCTACCTCGCCTACCACCGAGCCGTGCTGGCGAGGAAGGCCGAGGGCGTCGGCGACGAGCAGGCCCGCCTGGCCGCCTGCCCGCCGAGCCCGCTCACGCTGCTCGGCCTGATCCGCCACATGACCGACGTCGAGCGGTGGTGGTTCCGGCGGGTCCACCTCGCGGAGGACGTCCCGGCCCTGTTCGAGGACGAGGCCGAGTGGCGGCCGCCCGCCGACGCCACGATGGCCGACGCCCTGGCGGCGTACTGGGACGAGATCGGCGTCATCGACCGGCATCTCGCGACCGCCGGCATGGACGACCTCAGCCAGGGCGGGCCGGAGCCCGGTCGGCACACGCTGCGGCGGGCGATCGTCCACATGATCGAGGAGTACGCCCGCCACTGCGGCCACGCCGACGTGTTGCGCGAGGCCATCGACGGCGCCGTCGGCGACTGACGGCGACGCGGCCCCGCCGGGCTACAACCGCCGGGCTACAACCGGTCGCGGTAGCGGACGATGCCGGCGAACGATTCGGCCTCGAGGCTGGCGCCGCCGACGAGCGCGCCGTCGATGTCGGGCCGGGCCATGAGGTCGGCCGTGTTCTCGGGCTTGACCGACCCGCCGTACTGGATGCGCACCGCGCCGGCCGCGTCGCTGCCGTACAGGTCGGCGACCACGGCCCGGATGCGGGCGCACACGGCCTGGGCGTCGTCGGGCGTCGCCGTGCGGCCGGTGCCGATCGCCCAGATCGGCTCGTAGGCGATGACCAGGCCGGCCACCTGCTCGGGGCTCAGGCCGGTCAGCCCGGCCTGCACCTGGCCGGTCACCTTGTCTTCCGTCGTGCCGGCCTCGCGCTCGTCGAGCGTCTCGCCAACGCACATGATCGGCGTCATGCCCCACTTGAGGATCGCCCGCACCTTGCGGTTCACGACCTCGTCTGTCTCGCCGAACAGCTCGCGCCGCTCGGAGTGCCCGGCGATCACGTAGGCCACGTCGAGCTTGGCCAACATCGCCGGCGACACCTCGCCGGTGAACGCGCCCTTCTCCTCCCAGTGGCAGTCCTGCGCGCCGATCAGCAGCGGGACGGGGTCCTTCTCGGCCAGCAAGTAGACCTGGACCGTGCGGATGTCGGTGAACGGCGGGTGGATCGAGACGTCGGTCGCCTCGTAGTCCTCCGCCGTCAGCTCGTACACCAGCTTCTGCACCAGGGACGTGGCCTCGAAGTGGTTGAGGTTCATCTTCCAGTTGCCGCTGATCAGCGGCTTGCGGGTGGCGGTGCCGGCCATCACGCCACCGCCGGGTCCTTCGGCGCGTTGGGCGCCTGGCGGAGGGCGGCGAGGCCGGGCAGGTCGCCCTGCTCGAGCAGCTCGAGGGACGCTCCCCCGCCGGTGGACACGTGGTCGACCCGGTCGGCCAAGTTGAACTGGGCCAGCGCCGCCGCACTGTCGCCCCCGCCGACGACCGTGAAGCCCGACGCGTCGGCGACCGCCTCCGCGACGGCCCGGGTCCCGGCCTCGAAGCGCGGGTCCTCGAACACGCCCATCGGGCCGTTCCAGAACACCGTTCGGGCCTCGGCGATGCGGTCGCCGAAGTCGGCGGCCGTGCCGGGACCGATGTCGACGCCCATCCACCCGTCGGGGACGCCGGTGCCGGCCTGGCGCACCTCTCCCCCGGCCCCGGGCTTCATCAGCTCGCCGCCGGGGCCGAGCGCGGTGATGTCGGACGGCAGGACGATCGCCTTACCGGCCCGGTCCAGCAGTCCGCGACACACGTCGACCATGTCCCCCTCCAGCAGGCTGGCGCCGGTCGGGTTGCCGAGCGCGGCGAGGAACGTGAAGCACATGCCGCCGCCGATGAGCAGCTCGTCGGCCACGTCGAGCAGGGCCTCGATGACCTTGAGCTTGTCGCTGACCTTCGACCCCCCGAGCACCGCCACGAACGGCCGCTTGGGGTGCTCGCGTAGGCCCGACAGCACGTCGACCTCGCGGGCCAGCAGCCGGCCCGCCGCGGCGGGCAGCGTGCCGGGCGGACCGACGATCGAGGCGTGCGCCCGGTGCGACGCCCCGAACGCGTCGTTCACGTAGGCGTCGAACCCGTCGACCAGCCTGGCCACGAAGGCGGGGTCGTTGGCCTCCTCGCCCGGGTCGTAGCGCAGGTTGTCGAGCAGCTCGACGCCGGGGGCGAGCTCGGCCAGGCGGCGCCGGACCGGCTCGACCGAGTACCTGGGGTCGGGCTTGCCCTTGGGCCGGCCCAGGTGGGTGGCGGCCACCACCCGCGCCCCGTGTCCGGTCAGCCACTCGATGGTGGGCAGGGCGGAGCGGATGCGCAGGTCGTCGGTGATCTCGCCGTCGCGGACGGGCACGTTGAAGTCGGCACGCAGGAGGACCCGCTTCCCGTCGACGGGAGGGAGGTCCTCCAGCGTGGGCACGCTGGTCATGGCTCGGTCAGCTCTGGTTGGCGGCGCCGACGACCCGGACGATGTCGACCAGCCGGTTCGAGTAGCCCCACTCGTTGTCGTACCAGCCGAACACCTTGACCAGGTTGCCGCTGACCTGGGTGAGCTGGGCGTCGAACGTGCAGCTCGCCGCCGAGCCGACGATGTCGGTCGACACCAGCGGCGCCTCGGAGTAGTCCACGATCGGCGCCAGCCGGCCCGAGTCGGAGGCCGCCTTGAACGCCTCGTTGACCTCGTCGACGGTCGCCTCGCGGCTGATCACGCACGTGAAGTCGGTCAGCGAGCCGTCGGGCACCGGCACCCGCAGCGCCTGGCCGTCGAGTTTGCCCTGCATGGCGTCGAGCACCAGGCCGGTGGCCCGGGCCGCGCCGGTGCTGGTCGGGATGATGTTGATGGCCGCGCTGCGGGCGCGGCGCAGGTCCTTGTGCGGGCCGTCGACAAGCATCTGGTCGCCCGTGTAGGCGTGCACGGTGGTCATCAGGCCCCGCTCGACCCCGAAGGCGTCGTCGAGCACCTTGACCATCGGCACGAAGCAGTTGGTCGTGCAGCTCGCGTTGGAGACGACCTTGTGGCTGGACGGATCGAACGTGTCTTCGTTGACGCCGACCACGAACGTGGCGTCCGCGCCCGACGACGGCGCCGAGACGACGACGTAGGGGGCGCCGGCGTCGAGGTGGGCGGCCGCCTTCTCGCGGCTGGTGAAGATGCCGGTCGACTCGACGACGACGTCGACGCCGAGGTCGCCCCAGGGCAGCTCCTTGGGGTCGCGGACGGCCAGGACCTTGAGCGTGTCGCCGTCGATCTTGATGCCGTCGTCGCCGACCTGGATCTCGTTCGGGAGCCGGCCGAGCACCGAGTCGTACTTGAGCAGGTGGGCCATGGTGTCGACGGAGCCGAGGTCGTTGACCGCGACGAAGTCGAGGTCGGCGCCGGCCTGCTTGGCCGCCCGGAAGAAGTTGCGGCCGATGCGACCGAAGCCGTTGATGCCCACGCGGATGGTCATGGTGAGATGGCCCTCTCTGCTCTCATGCCTTCAGTCAGTCAGTGTGCCCGGTCACTATGACAGTCCAGCGAGGGGTCACCGGGCCAACGCACCGAGTGTGGCGGCCAGCTTCTCGCAGTCGTGGGCCAGGCCGTGGGGGCGGGCGACGTCGGCCTCGACGACCCGGACGCCCACGTCGCCGAGCGGCAGCGACCCCGGCTGGACCACCACGACGTCGGGCTCGATGCCGTGGCGGGCCAGGGCGGCGACGTGGGCCGCCACGTCGTAGCCCCGGGTCTCGCTGGCCTCGGCCCGCAGGTTGCAGACGTAGATGCGCTGGCCCCGGCCCTCGGCGACCGCCCGGCGGATGTCGTCGACGACCGCCGCAGCCAGCACCGACGTGTACAGCGAGCCGGGGCCCAGCACGATCTGGTCGGCCTCGAGCAGCGCGTCGATCGCGTCCGCCGGGGCGGGCGGGCACTCGGGCACGACCCGCACCCGGTCGAGGCCGCTCGTCTCGGACACGGCCACCTGGCCGGCCACCTCCTCGCCGGTCGTGGTGCGGGCGCGCAGCTGGACCGGCTCGGCGGTCGCCGGCAGGACCCGGGCCTCGTCGGGGTCGAGCCCCAGCAGGCGGGCCGCCTCGTCGACCGCCTCGACGAAGTCGCCGGTCACCGCGGTGAGCGCGGCCAGGACCAGGTTGCCGAGGGCGTGGCCCTCGACGTCGGTGCCGGCGAAGCGGTACTCGAGCGCCTCGACGAGCGGGCCGGGCGCGCTGGGGCCGCCGGGAACGGTGGGGCCGCCGGGACCCGTGGGGCCGCCGGGCGACGCCATCGCCACCAGGCAGTGGCGCAGGTCGCCGGGGGCCGGCAGGGCGAGGCCCAGGCCGGGCGACCGGCGCAGGCG
>JBKPAS010000144.1:0-5416 GCA_046744265.1 Actinomycetota bacterium | reverse complement strand
GCCAGGTGTCTCGTGGGCTCGGAGATGTGTATAAGAGACAGGGCCACGTCGGGCTCGATGAACTGCATGGTGTCGTAGATCGCCATGCCGGCTGTCACCGACCCGCCCGGGCTGTTGATGTAGAGCCAGATGTCGGTCTTCTCGTCGTCACCGGCGAGGTGGAGAAGCTGGGCGCAGACGACGTTGGCGATGTCGTCGTCGACCTCCGTCCCCAGGAAGAGGATGCGTTCCCGCAGGAGGCGGTTGAAGATCTCGTGCGTCGGGTTGAGGGCCGAGGCGTTCTGGGCGATCGGGAGAATGGGGCTCACGGAGCGCGAGGGTAGCGGCGCCTGGGCGCCGTCCGACACCTATGCTGACGGACCCGGGCTTCCGAGCCGGCGTACTCCAACTGGCAGAGAGACGACCCTTAGAAGGTCGCAAGTGTGGGTTCGAATCCCACCGCCGGCACGAACCTGACACCGTAAGGCGTAAGGTGCCTCGGCGATGAAGCTCGGCGACGTCCCGACCCCCGCCCTGGTCGTCGACCGGGCGGCGTTCGACCACAACGTGGCGACGATGGCCGCCGCCCACCCCGGCCCGCGGCTGCGCCCGCACGTCAAGGCGTTCAAGTCCACGGCGCTGGCCCGCGAGCTCGCGGCCGCCGGCCACCGCACCTTCTGCTGCGCCACGGTCCGCGAGATCGAGGGCCTGGCCGCCGCGGGGCTTGGCGATGACCTGCTGCTGGCCAACGAGGTCCTCGACACCGGCCGGCTCGGGGCGATCGTCCGCGGCGGGACCGCCCGCGTCACGGTCGCCGTCGACTCGCCCGAGACGGTGGCGGCGGCGGCCCGGGGCGGCGTGCGCGAGGTGCTGGTGGACGTGTGCGTCGGCCTACCCCGGTGCGGCTGCGACCCCGCGGACGCCGGCCGCATCGCCGACCTCGCCCGCCAGCAGCGCCTCGAGGTCCGGGGCGTCATGGGCTACGAGGGCCACCTCATGCGCGAGCAGCCGGTCGAGAAGAAGGCCGCCCAGGTCGAGGCGTCGATGAAGCTGCTGCTCGAGGCCCACGAGCAGACCGGGGGCGACATCGTGTCGGCCGGCGGCACGGGCACGTACGACTGCAACCGGTGGGCGAACGAGATCCAGGCCGGCTCGTATGTGCTCATGGACACCGAGTACGTCCCCCACGCCCCCGCCTTCCGCCACGCGCTGAGCCTGTGGACCACCGTGATCTCGGTCAACCCCGCCGGCTGGGCCGTCGTCGACGCCGGGCTCAAGGCGCTGGGCATGGACCACGGCGACCCGACCGTGGTCGATGCCGGCGACTGCTGGTTCGTGTCCGACGAGCACATCACGTTCGGGACCAGGCCCGACCGGCCCGTGGCCGTCGGCGACAAGGTGCGCGTCCTGCCTGCCCACGTCGACCCCACCGTCGCCATGCACGAGCGCATGCTCGTGGTCGACGGCGACGACGTGGTCGAGACCTGGGCGGTCGACCTGCGGGGCTGGTAGCCGGCGCAGCCCCGGGGTAGACGGGCAGACGGGCCGGTGCGGCCGCCATCCGGCGGTACCGTCCGTCGTCGGGGCCCAGGTCCCCTGCCCCTGAGGAGATTGACATGGCAACGATCGACGTTCGCGGCACCCTCGAGGCGGGCGGGCAGCGCCACGGCATCTACCGGCTGGCGGCGCTGGAGGACGAGTTCGGCGTGTCCCGGCTGCCGTACTCGCTCAAGGTGCTGCTCGAGAACCTGTTGCGCCACCGTGACGGGGTCCGGGTCACCGACGACGACGTGGCTGCCGTCGCCCGGTGGCACGGCGGACGGGCGCCCGACGGCACCCGCGACAACCGCGAGATCTCGTTCCTGCCGGCCCGGGTCCTCATGCAGGACTTCACCGGCGTGCCGGCGGTCGTCGACCTGGCCGCCATGCGCCACGCGGTGGCCGAGCAGGGCGGCAACCCCCAGGCGCTCGACCCCCTCATCCCCGCTGACCTGGTCATCGACCACTCGGTACAGGTGGACGTGTTCGGCCGGCCCGACGCCCTGGCCCGCAACGCCGAGCTCGAGTACGAGCGCAACCTGGAGCGCTACCAGTTCCTGCGCTGGGGGCAGCAGGCGTTCGGCCGGTTCCGGGTGGTGCCGCCGGCCACCGGCATCTGCCACCAGGTCAACCTCGAGTACCTGGCCACGGTGGTGGCGAGCCGCGACGGCGAGGCGTTCCCCGACACGCTGGTCGGCACCGACTCGCACACGCCGATGGTCAACGGGCTGGGCGTGGTCGGCTGGGGCGTGGGAGGCATCGAGGCTGAGGCGGCGCTGCTCGGCCAGCCGATCTCGATGCTGATCCCCGAGGTGGTGGGGTTCAAGCTGTCGGGCGAGCTGCCCGAGGGGGCGACCGCCACCGACCTGGTCCTCACCGTGACCAACATGCTGCGGGCGCACGGGGTGGTCGGCCGGTTCGTCGAGTTCTACGGGCCGGGCGTGGCCAACGTGCCGGTCGAGAACCGGGCGACCATCGGCAACATGTCGCCGGAGTACGGCTCGACCATCACGATCTTCCCCGTCGACGGCGAGACGCTGCGCTACCTGCGCTTCACCGGGCGGCCCGACGAACTCGTCGCCCTCGTCGAGGCGTACGCCAAGGAGCAGGGCCTGTGGCTCGACCCGGCCGCCGAGCCGGTGTTCACGGAGACGCTCGAGCTCGACCTGTCCGACGTCGAGCCGTGCATCGCCGGGCCGGCCCGCCCGCAGGACAAGGTGCTGCTGCGCGAGGCCAAGGAGCGCTTCGCCGTGGCGCTGCTCGACTCGCTGCCCGACGCCCCGCCCGCCGGGGGCGGGACGGCGGTCGCGGTCGGGGCGCACACCTACGACGATGCCGACGCGGCGTCGTTCCCGGCCAGCGACCCGCCGTCCGCCATGCGCGACGGAGCGACCGAGGACGGCAAGGACGGCGGAGACGGTGGGGCCGGTGGGGCCGGCGACGGCGGGGTCGAGACCGCCGCGGGCGAGGCCGAGACGAGCAACCGCCCGCATGAGCTGGCGCTGGTCAAGCTCGACAGCGGCGAGACGGTCGAGCTCGACCACGGGCACGTGGCCATAGCGGCCATCACGAGCTGCACGAATACGTCGAACCCGCAGGTCATGGTGGCGGCGGGCCTGCTGGCCCGGAAGGCGGTCGAGCGGGGGCTGTCCACCAAGCCGTGGGTCAAGACGTCGCTGGCGCCGGGGTCGAAGGTGGTCGTCGACTACTTCGACCGGGCCGGGCTCACCCCCGACCTCGACAAGCTCGGGTTCAACCTGGTCGGGTTCGGGTGCACGACGTGCATCGGCAACTCGGGGCCGCTGCCCGAGCCGATCGCCACCGCCGCCGACGAGCACGGGCTCGCCCTGGTCTCGGTGCTGTCGGGCAACCGCAACTTCGAGGGGCGGATCAACCCCGACGTCCGCATGAACTACCTGGCCTCGCCGCCCCTGGTCGTCGCGTACGCGCTGGCCGGCACCATGGACATCGACCTCACCTCCGAGCCGCTCGGCACCGCCAGCGACGGCGAGCCAGTCTTCCTGCGGGACATCTGGCCGACGCCCGCCGAGGTCAACGAGGTGATCGCCGACGCGCTGGCGTCGGACATGTTCCGCACCGCCTACGGCCAGGTCTTCGACGGCGACGAGCTGTGGCGCGGGCTGCCGGTCCCCACCGGTGGGGCCTACGAGTGGAGCGACACGTCGACCTACGTCCGGCGCCCGCCCTACTTCGACGGCATGCCGCCGGACCCGCGGCCGCTGGCCGACGTGTCGGGCGCCCGCACGTTGGCGGTGCTGGGCGACAGCGTGACGACCGACCACATCTCGCCGGCGGGGGCGATCCACCCGGACAGCCCGGCCGGCCGGTGGTTGATCGACCAGGGGGTCTCGCAGGGCGACTTCAACTCGTACGGGTCCCGCCGGGGCAACCACGAGGTGATGATCAGGGGGACGTTCGCCAACCGGCGCATCCGCAACCGCCTCGCCCCCGGGACCGAGGGCGGCGTCACCGTGCACCAGCCGTCGGGCGAGCAGATGACGATCTACGACGCCGCCGAGCGGTACCGGTCCGAGGGCGTGCCGCTCGTCGTGCTGGCCGGCAAGGAGTACGGCTCGGGGTCGTCGCGTGACTGGGCCGCCAAGGGGACGGCCCTGCTCGGCGTGCGGGCGGTCATCGCCGAGAGCTTCGAGCGGATCCACCGGTCGAACCTCATCGGCATGGGCGCGCTGCCGCTGCAGCTCGCCGAGGGGGCGTCGTTCGAGTCGCTCGGCGTGGACGGGACCGAGGTGTTCAGCGTGCGGGGGCTGGCCGGGGCCGCCCCGGAGTCGCTGCTCGGGGCCCGGCTGGATGTCTCGGCGGATGGGACGACGATCCCGGTCGTGGTGCGCATCGACACGCCGATGGAGGCCGCTTACTACCACCACGGCGGGATCCTCCACTACGTGCTGCGCCTGCAGCGCGGGGCGGGGGGCGCGGGTTCGGGCGCGGGCTCGGGCGCAGGCGCGTGAGGCGGCGGGGCGGGCGCAGTCCACGGCGCATACCAATTGGACGGCGACGGTCGGGTGACTCGCCCGTACGTTTGCCGGCGTGACGGCCGAGACCTCGCCCGACGAGCGGCGCGCCCTCGTCCGTGACGCCCTCGGCATCGCCGTCGCCACCGCCGCCTACGGGCTGTCGTTCGGGGCCCTGGCCACGGCGGCGGGACTGTCGGTGCTGCAGACGTGCGTCCTGTCGCTGCTCATGTTCACCGGTGCGTCGCAGTTCGCGCTGATCGGGATCCTGGGCGGCGGCGGGAGCACCGCCAGCGGCGTCGCCACCGCCGCCCTGCTCGGCGCCCGCAACGTGTTCTACGGCGTGCGGATGACGTCGCTTCTGCGGGTGCGGGGCCTGCGCAAGCTGGTGGCGACGCAGCTGGTGATCGACGAGACGACGGCGATGGCGGTCGTGCGTTCCGATCCCCGGGCGGCGCGGCGGGCCTTCTGGACGACGGGGGCGATCCTTTTCGGGTTCTGGAACGTAGCGACGTTGCTGGGCGCGCTGGGCGGCAGCGCCCTGTCGGACCCGGGCGTGCTGGGGTTGGATGCCGCCGCGCCGGCGGCCTTCCTCGCCCTGCTCGCCCCCCAGGTCCGATCCCGGGAACCGTTGCGGCGTCGTCCCGAGGCCTCGCCCCGACGCTGGTCCGGGCGGCAAATCGCCACGCGTCTCGCTGCCGTGCGGGCCAACCCGCTCGGCCTCCTCGCCGTGGCCGGCGCGGCGGTGGCGGTGGTGTTGACGCCGCTGGTGCCGGCCGGCGTGCCGGTCCTCGCCGCCGGCGCCGTCGCCGTGCTGGTCGGCCTGGTCCGCCCCTCGGCCGCCGGCGGGGACGAGCGCATGCCGCCCACGCGGGGCGAGCCGTGATGTGGTCGGCGGTGCTGAT
>JBKPAS010000024.1:0-2259 GCA_046744265.1 Actinomycetota bacterium | reverse complement strand
GCCTATGACCAGGTGCCGCTCGTCCTTCCCCAACCGAGAACCGCGCCACCGCCCGATGCCGAGCTGGTCGGGTTCCCGATCTGGCTGTGGGTCGAACCGGCGGTGTGGCGGCCCTTCACGGCCCGGGCGGCGATCCCGGGGTTGTCGGTGACCGTCACGGCCACGCCCGAGCAGGTGATCTGGGACATGGGGGACGGCACCCGCCTGGCCTGCGATGGTCCGGGCACGCCGTGGGACCCGCAGGGTGGCGACGACCAGACAACAGACTGCGAGCACACCTACCAGTTCGTCTCCACCGACCGGCCGGGTGGCCGCTACCGGGTCACCGTCACCGTCACCTGGTCCGTCACCTGGCAAGCCAGCACCGGCGAGACCGGCACCCTGGCCGACGCCAGCCGCATCGCCGCGTTCGGGCTCACCGTCGGCCAACGCCAAGCCGTCGTCACCTACGGCACCGGCTAACCCACCAGCAGCGGCGCGGCAATCAGGCGGCGGCGATGGCCTGGGGCAGGGCCGAGCCCATCAGGTCCACGAAGTTGTCGGTGTAGAAGCGGTGGCGGGCGTCGTCGGAGACGCCGGCGGCCGCAAGCGACGCCTCGAACCGCTCGATGGGCCGGCGGCCGCCCTCGACGTGCGGGTAGTCCGACGAGAACAGGCAGACCTCGGGGCCCGACTGGGAGATGATCCAGCCGACGTCGTCGGTCGGGTACGGCGTGAACCGCACCTGCCGGCGGACGTACTCGGTGGGCCGCAGCGACAACTGGCGCAGCCGCTCCTCGTGGCGGGCGAAGGCTTCGAACGCCGACTCCATCTGCCGGGTCCACGACGGGACCCAGATGGCGCCCTGCTCGATCACGCCGACGCGCAGGTCGGGGAACCGCTCGAGCACCCCGTCGAAGATCATCGTGGCCAGCGTCTGGGCGGGCGGACCGGGAATGCCCATGTAGTCGACCGACCGGAAGTTCTCCTCCCCGCCGTGGAAGTCGGGCGGGACGGGCAGCCCGTTGCGGAAGTAGTTCGGGTCGATCAGGTCGCCCGTGCCGCCGACGTGGAACACCACGGGTATGCCGGCCTCCTGGGCCTGGGCCCACACCGGGTCCAACCCGATGTGGCTCGGCGAGTGCCCTGGCGGGCACCCCGACGCCACCAGCAGCGCCGCCGCCCCCATGACGAGTGCCTCGGACGCCATCGCCGCCGCCCGGTCGAGGTCGGCCAGCGGCACGTAGCAGGTCGACAGCAACCGGTCGTCGGCCGAGCAGAACTCGATCATGCCCCGGTTGTGGGCCCGGGCGGCGCCGTAGGCGAGGTCGAGGTCGCCGCCGTGCTCCCAGTCGCGCAGCCGCCGGTTGTGGAAGGTGTTGAACACGAGCTGGCTGGCGAAGCCGAGCAGGTCGAGGGCCCTCCCCCGGTCTTCGGGCACGAACGCGCCGGTGGCGGCGAAGTTCTTGCGGCCCATGATCTCCTCGGCCTCGACCGCCCGGTACTCGTCCGAGGCGTGCCGGGCCCGCAGGCGCTCGAACGCCGCCGAGAGGTCCCGCTGCTGCTCCGCAGGATCACCGGTCTGGCGCAGCTCGTTGCCGCCCGGGTAGCGCAGCGGCTCGATGCGGTCGCGCACCGCCGGGTCGGCGTGGTCGCGCAGCCAGGTCGGCGTCTCCATGATGTGGGCGTCAGCATCGTGGACCACGAGCCCCGTCTGGTTGTAGGCCATCGCCATCACCCCCTCCTGCTCGCTTCCTACACCGCCGGGGTAGACCTTGACCATGCAGCCCGACATCGGCCCCGATCCCGACATCGAGCCCGACCCCCAGACCGCTGCCCCGCCGGGGGACGTCGACCCGACGCCCGCACCCGAGGACGTCCCGCCGGTCCCCCTCCCCGCCGGCGGCCGGATCGTCGTCGGCGTCGACGACTCGGAGCAGGCGGCGGCCGCGCTGCGGTGGGCGTTGGCCGAGGCGATGCTGCGGGGTTCGTCGGTCGAGGTGGTCCACGCCTGGTCGCCGCCGCTGTCGGCCCTTCCATTCGGCGCCACGCTCGTGGTCCCGGTGGACGAGGCCGCCGTCGACGCCGCCGCCCGGACCCAGCTCGACGACATGATCGCGGCGGCCCTCCAGGAGCTGGGCGTCCGGGACCCCGCCGACCCTGACGGCCCGCCGGCCCCCGACGTCCAGGTCACGGTGCTGCCCGGCGCACCCGCCACCACGCTCGTCGAGGTGTCCGAGGACGCCGAGCTGCTGGTCATCGGCTCGCACGGGCGCACCG
>JBKPAS010000062.1:0-5178 GCA_046744265.1 Actinomycetota bacterium | reverse complement strand
CACCAGATCTCCTGTGCGTCGCGTCGGCGGTCTCGCACCTGGTCGAAGTCCTCGGCTACTGCCACCTGGTCGTAACGGACGTTGCTCAACTCATCCTCCTGGTCGGCTACTCGGCACGAGGCCGAACACGAGCGTGAGGCGCCAGGCGGGTGATCTCCCCAGACACGATCACCCTCTGGTCACGCCGTGTTCGCCTGACGACCATGATGGCGTAACCCAGGAGGATTTGGGTGGGCGAACGCGTTAAGAGCGGGTGTCGTCGTCTAGACGCCCGCTTCGCGCAGCTCGCGCTTGAGCTCGTTGACCTCGTCGCGCAGCCGGGCCGCGTACTCGAAGCGGAGGTCGGCCGCCGCCTCGTGCATCTCCTCCTCGAGCTGCTGGATGGGCGGCCCAGCTCGGTGGGCGGCAGGTCGGCCAGCTCGGTGCGCAGGCGCTCGGCCGCCCCGGGACGGCCCCGGCGGCGCCCCTCACCCGGCACCGGCGCCCCCTCGGCGGGGCGGATCTGGGCCAGGATGTCGGTCACCGCCTTGCGGATCGTCTCGGGGTTGATGCCGTGCTCCGCGTTGTAGGCGATCTGGAGCTGGCGGCGCCGCTGGGTCTCGCCGATCGCCCGGGTCATCGAGTCGGTGACCGTGTCGGCGTACATGATCACCTGCCCGTCGACGTTGCGGGCCGCCCGGCCGATCGTCTGGATCAGCGACGTCTCGCTGCGGAGGAACCCCTCCTTGTCCGCGTCGAGGATGGCGACCAGCGACACCTCGGGCAGGTCGAGGCCCTCGCGCAGCAGGTTGATGCCGACGAGCACGTCGAACTCGCCGAGCCGCAACGCCCGGAGGATCTCGATGCGCTCGATCGTGTCGATGTTCGAGTGCAGGTAGCGCACCCGCAGGCCCTGCTCGACCAGGTAGTCGGTCAGGTCCTCGGCCATCTTCTTGGTGAGCGTGGTGACGAGGACCCGGTGGTCGCGCTCGATGCGGCCGTGGATCTCGGCGAGCAGGTCGTCGATCTGCCCTTTGGTGGGCCGGATGATCACCTCGGGGTCGACGAGCCCGGTCGGGCGGACGACCTGCTCGACGACCCGCGACGACACTTCGAGCTCGTACGGACCCGGGGTGGCCGACAGGAAGACGACCTGGTTGACGCGCTCGACGAATTCCTCGAAGCGCAGGGGGCGGTTGTCGGCCGCGGACGGCAGGCGGAACCCGTGCTCGATCAGCTCGATCTTGCGGCTGCGGTCGCCCTCGTACTGCCCGTGGAGCTGGGGCACCGCCTGGTGGCTCTCGTCGATGACCACCAGGTAGTCGTCGGGGAAGAAGTCGAGCAGCGTGTGGGGCGTCTCGCCCGGGCCCCGCCCGTCGATCGGCGCCGAGTAGTTCTCGATGCCGCTGCAGTAGCCGACCTCTTGCATCATCTCGAGGTCGTACTGCGTGCGCATGCGCAGGCGCTGGGCCTCGAGCAGCTTGCCCTCGCGCTCGAAGTACGCCAGCCGCTCGGCCAGCTCGGCCTCGATGCGCACGATGGCACGACGCATGCGCTCTTCGCCGGTGACGTAGTGGGTGGCCGGGTAGATCCACAGGTCGTCGAGGTCACGGACCTTCTCGCCCGTGACCGGGTCGATCACGCTGATGCGCTCGATCTCGTCGCCGAACAGCTCGACGCGGAGGATCGTCTCCTCGTAGGCCGGATGGACCTCGATCGTGTCGCCCCGCACCCGGAACTTGCCCCGGGCCAGGTTCATGTCGTTGCGCTCGTACTGCATGTCGACGAGCTTGCGGAGGAACGCCCGCTGGTCGATCTGGTCGCCGACCAGGTGGAACAGCACGTTCTCGCGGTACTCCTCGGGGGAACCCAAACCGTAGATGCAGGACACCGAAGCGACGACGATGACGTCTCGCCGGGTGAGGAGCGCGGCCGTCGCCGAGTGGCGCAGCCGGTCGATCTCGTCGTTGATCGACGAGTCTTTCTCGATGTAGGTGTCGGACGAGGCGATGTAGGCCTCGGGCTGGTAGTAGTCGTAGTAACTGACGAAATACTCGACCCGGTTGTCGGGGAAGAACTCGCGGAACTCGTTGGCGAGCTGGGCGGCCAGCGACTTGTTGGGGGCGATGACCAGCGTCGGCTTCTGGACCTGCTCGATGGTCCAGGCGATGGTGGCGCTCTTGCCCGAGCCGGTGATGCCGAGCAGCGTCTGGTAGCGCTCGCCGGCCGCGATGCCCTCGCTCAGGCCGGCGATGGCCGTGGGCTGGTCGCCGGCCGGGTCGAACTCGGACACGACACGGAACGGCCGCGTCGCACGCGGATTGGCGGGGGCAGAGGTGGACGCCATCGCCGTCCGAATCTACCGGTGCCCTGTGACAACGAACCTGTGACAACCCGTCCGAACCGCCCCGCCGCCGCCCCAAGCGGTCTCGGCCTCCAAGCCGCCGAGATGTCACATTCAAGGGGTAGGTTCGCCAGCGGACGCCCGATCCGGACGCCCGGCGTTCACGCAGGCGTCACGTGCGGCGAACGGAGGTGACACAGATCGACGGGACACTTTGGGACGTGACGCTGGCCGATCGCCGCCTGTACGAGTCGTCGTTCGACGAGATGCTCGACGGTGACGGGCAGGCCCGGCCCGCCGCCGCGGCGGTGATGGACCACATCCGGGGCCTCGGCCTCGCCGAGCTGCAGGCCCGGCAGGACGCCGCCGACCTCGACATCCTGGCCATGGGCATCACGTTCACGGTGTACTCCGACGGCCACGGCATCGACCGGGCCTGGCCGCTCGACATCGTGCCCCGGGTCATCGACGCGGCCGAGTGGCGCACGATCGAGGCGGGCCTGGTCCAGCGCCTCACGGCGCTCAACCGCTTCGTCGACGACGTCTACAACGAGCAGCGGGTCGTCGCCGACGGCGTGTTCCCGGCCGACCTGCTGGCCGACGCCACCCACTACCGGCCCGAGTGCCGCGGCGTGCACCCGGCGTTCGGCGTGTGGGCCCACATCAGCGGCAGCGACCTGGTCCGCGACGCCGACGGCACGGTCTACGTCCTCGAGGACAACCTGCGCATCCCGTCCGGCGTCAGCTACCTGCTCGAGAACCGGCTGGTGTCCAAGCGGGCGTTCGCCGACCTGTTCGCCCACCAGAGCATCGAGCCGGTCGACGACTACCCCGACGAGCTGTTCACGCTGCTGGCCTCGCTGGCGCCCGAGGGTGTCGTCGACCCGAGCATCGCGGTGCTCACGCCGGGCCTGTACAACGCCGCGTACTTCGAGCACAGCTTCCTCGCCCAGCGCATGGGCGTGGCGCTGGTCGAGGGCCGGGACCTGTTCGTCGGACCCGACGACCACGTCTACAAGCGGACGATCGCCGGCCCCCAGCCGGTCCACGTGATCTACCGGCGGGTCGACGACCTGTTCCTCGACCCCGAGGTGTTCGAGCCCGACTCGGTGCTCGGCGTGCCCGGTCTGATGCGGGCCTGGCGGGCCGGCCACGTGGCGATCGCCAACGCACCCGGGGCGGGCGTGGCCGACGACAAGGTCGTGTACGCCTGGGTGCCCGACCTCGTCCGCTACTACCTGGGCGAGGAGCCGATCCTGCCCAACGTGCCCACCCACCGGTGCCTGTACGAGGGCGAGCGGCGGCACGTGCTCGACCACCTGCGCGAGCTGGTGGTCAAGCCGGCGAACGAGAGCGGCGGGTACGGTCTGGTCATCGGCGACCGCGCGTCCGACGACGAGCTGGCCCGGGTGGCCGCGGCGATCGAGGAGGACCCGCGCCGCTGGGTCGCCCAGCCGATCCTCTCGCTGTCGACCGTGCCCACGCTGTGCGAGGGCGCGCTCGAGCCCCGCCACGTCGACCTGCGCCCGTTCATCCTGACGGGCCGCAGCAGCTACGTGACGCGGGGCGGGCTGACCCGAGTGGCGCTGCGGAAGGGCTCGCTGGTGGTCAACTCCTCGCAGGGCGGCGGCAGCAAGGACACGTGGGTCGTGCAGACGGCCCCGACGTAGGCCCGTGCTGCTGTCGCGCGTCGCCGAGCAGCTGTACTGGGCCGCCCGCTACCTCGAGCGGGCCGAGGGCACAGCCCGGGTCGTGGCCGAGCACACCAACCTGCTGGTCGACCTGCCGACCTCGGTGCCCCTCACCTGGGAGCCGCTGCTCGCCGTGCCAGGGCTGCGCAAGACGTTCGACGAGCGGTACGGCACGGCCGACGAGCGCAGCATCATCAGGTTCCTGCTGTCGGACCGTGAGAACCCGTCGAGCGTGCTGTCCTGCGTGACCGCCGCCCGCGAGAACCTGCGCACGGCCCGCGAGGTCGTGCCCCGCGACGCGTGGCAGGCGCTCAACGACCAGTACCTGTATGTCGCCAGCCACCACGTCGAGGGCGTCGACCGGCGCAGCCGGGGCCGGTTCCTCGACAAGGTGGTCGGCGAGAACCGGCGGTTCGTGGGCATCCTCGCCGGCACGATGAGCCGCGACCCCGCCTACTCCATGCTGAAGCTCGGGCGGAACCTCGAGCGGGCCGACATGGCCACCCGGGTCCTCGACGTGCGGGCGGTGGTGCTGCTGACGACGGGCGACGAGACCCGACCGGCCCACGACGACGTGCAGTGGGCGGCGGTGCTGCGCTCGCTGTGCGGCCTGCAGGCCTACCACCGGCAGGTGCGGGCGCCGATCGACGGCCGCCTGACCGTCGACTTCCTGCTACGCGACCCCGACTTCCCCGGCTCGATCCGGCACTGCCTGGGCGAGATCGAGCAGGTCCTCGGCGAGCTGCCCCGGGCCGAGGCCCCGCTGGCCGCGGCGCGGGCCGCCAGCCGCACGCTCGAGGACGTGGCCGGCTCGCCCCTCGACCGCCTGCACGACGGGCTCGACGGCGTGCAGCTCGCGCTGGCCGCGGTGCACGACCAGGTCACCGCGACCTATTTTTCCCCGCACTGATGTGTAGCGCCTCTGCCCTCAGCGCCCGCTACCGGGTCGCGGGCGGGCGGCACGACGCCGCTGTCGACGCCGCCGGAGCACCGCGCCCCGGGTGGGAGCGGCTGCTCGCCGCCCTCGACCGCATCGGCCCGGCCGAGCTCGAGCGCCGCCAGCGGGCCGCCGACCGGCTGATGCTGGCCGAGGGGGCCGGCATGCTGCTGCACGACGGGTCCGACGAGGCGCTGCGGCCCTGGCGCCTCGACGCCGTGCCGCTG
>JBKPAS010000052.1:0-3120 GCA_046744265.1 Actinomycetota bacterium | reverse complement strand
AGAAGGCCACCGCCTTGGCGGCGATCACGTGCTCCAACGGGCCGCCCTGCGAGCCGGGGAACACGGCCGAGTCGATGGCCTTGGCGTGCTCAGCGCGGGACAGGATGCAGCCGCCGCGCGGCCCCCGCAGCGTCTTGTGGGTGGTGAACGTCACGACGTCGGCGAACGGCACCGGGTTGGGGTGCACGCCGCCGGCGATGAGCCCGGCGATGTGGGCGGCGTCGAACAGGAACAGCGCGCCGACCTCGTCGGCGATGGCCCGGAACGGCTCGGGGTCGATGATGCGCGGGTAGGCGGTCGCCCCGGTCACGATGAGCTTGGGCCGGTGCTCGAGGGCCAGGTCGCGCACCTGGTCGAGGTCGATGCGCTCGTCGCTCGGCGTCACCCCGTACGACACGAAGTGGAACAGCCGGCCGCTGGCGTTGACCGGCGACCCGTGCGTGAGGTGCCCGCCCTGGTCGAGCCGCAGGCCGAGGACCGTGTCGCCCGGCTCGAGCAGCGCCAGATATGCCGCCATGTTGGCGTTGGCGCCCGCGTGGGGCTGGACGTTGGCGTGTTCGGCGCCGAACAGCGCCTTGGCCCGCTCGCGGGCCAAGTCTTCGACCTCGTCGATGACCTCGTTGCCGCCGTAGTAGCGCTTGGTCGGGTAGCCCTCGCTGTACTTGTTGGTGAGGACCGACCCGGTGGCCCGCAGCACGGCCGGCGACGTGAAGTTCTCGCTGGCGATCAGCTGCAGCGTGGTGTTCTGGCGCTCGACCTCGCGGTCGATGAGGGCGAACAGCTCGTCGTCGGCGGCGGTGGGCCAGGGCATCGGCCTAACGGTACTGCGGCCGGCCCCGCGCCCAGCACCATCAGCCCTTGGCCTCGATCTCGGCGATCTGGGCGACCCGCCGCTCGTGCCGCCCGCCGTCGAACCCGGTGAGCAGCCACAGGGTGAGGATCTCGTCGGCCAGCGCCGGCGCCACGATGCGCCCGCCCATGGCCAGCACGTTGGCGTCGTTGTGCTCGCGGGACAGGCGGGCCGTGTACAGGTCGTGGCACAACGCCGCCCGCACGCCGGGGACCTTGTTCGCCGCGATCTGCTCGCCCTGCCCCGACCCGCCGAGCACGATGCCGCGGTCGGCCTCGCCGGACGCCGTCGCCCGCCCCACCGCCGCGCAGATCGGCGGGTAGTCGACCGAGTGCTCGCTGTCGGTGCCGAAGTCGACGACGTCGTGCCCGAGCGACCGCAGCGTCTCGATCAGATGCTCCTTGAGCGCGAAGCCAGCGTGATCGGACCCGATGGCGACCCGCACGTCACCTCCCGTGATCGCCGAGGGGGCCACCGTAGCTGTCGGCATAGGGCCGGACGGGGCGGACCGGTGGCACCGCGCGGTACTCGCCGCTCGTCGGGCCCGGCCCCTTGACCGGCCGCCCCACCAGCAGGCCGACGAGCCGGGCGAGCAGGTCCTCGAGCTCGAGGACCGTGCGCTCGTAGAACTCGCGCGGCTTGCCCACCGGGTCGGCGACGTCGTCGGCCGGGTCGTTGCCCAGCAGGTCGGACGTCTGGCGCCCGGCGCCCACCCGGGCCAGCCACGCCGACACGGTCTCGCGCGGCCCGCGGGGACCGGCCTTCTCGCCCCGGCGCACGAGCTCTTTGAGCGTGAACGTGCGCGCGATCGGGGCGCCGTAGGTGACACACGCCTCGCGGACGTGCTGGCGGGTCATGCCGATGATGAGCGGCGTGCCCCGGGCGATGGCCGGGTTCAGCGTGCGGCTGCGGTGGCGGCGGATGTCGATGCCGCGCAGGGACATGACCGCGATCGCGTCGTCGGTCGCCGGTGATCCCCCTGGTAGAAGGCCTGCGGACCCGACCGAGGCGGGGATGCCCGCCTGGGACAGGTAGCTGCGCAGCAAGCCCTCAGCCATGGGGGATCGGCACTGGTTGGCTGTGCAAACCAGGAGGATGTCGATGCCGTGAGTGTACGTGGCGCCGAGCCGGTCTCGTCACCGCGGGTAACTCGCTCCTAACCTTGACCGCACGGTCAAGCTCGGACCAGGAAGCAGAGCAGGAGACTCGGCATGCCCCTCGATAGGCCCCTCGACCCCCGCACGCCCATTGTCGTCGGCGCCGGCCAGTGGACCAACCGCGTCGACCGTGGCGAGCCCCCCGTCGAGGCGGTCGACCTGATCGTCGGCGCCCTGCGCCGAGCCGCCGAGGACGCGGGGCTCGGCCTCGACGCGCTGCGCGGCGTCGACACGGTCCGGGGCCTGCCGATCTTCGGCGGCCGCTACCGCAACCCCGTCGCCCTGGTCGCCGAGCGCATCGGCGCCTCGCCCCGCGACCTGGCCATGAGCCCGCTCGGCGGCAACGAGCCCCAGTCGCTGGTCAACCAGGCGTGCGACGACATCGCCGCCGGGCGGATCGACCTGGTCGCCATCGGCGGCGCCGAGGCCTGGCGCACCTGGACGCGGGTCAAGGCGGGCGAGGACCTTCCCTGGACGCGGCAGGACGCATCGGTCGAACCGCCGCGGCTCACCAAGCCCGAGGCGCCGCTGTTCCACCCCCACGAGCTGTCCCGCCGGGTGGTGGCGCCGACCCAGGTGTACCCGCTGTTCGAGCAGGCGCTGCGCCACGCCGCCGGGCGCACGGTCGACGAGCACCTCGTCCACCTTGGCGAGCTGTGGGCGGGGTTCAGCGCGGTGGCGGCCACCAACCCCCACGCCTGGATCCGCGAGCAGATGACCGCCGAGCAGATCCGCACCGCCTCCCCCGACAACCGCTGGATCTGCTGGCCCTACACCAAGATCATGAACGCCAACAACGCGGTCGATCAGGGCGCCGCCCTGCTGCTGTGCTCGGTCGCCAAGGCCGAGGCGCTCGGCGTGCCCCGCGACCGCTGGGTGTTCCCGCTGGCCAGCGCCGAGGCGCACGACACCTACGCGGTGTCCGAGCGGGCCGACCTGCGCTCGTCGCCGGCCATCCGCCTGGCCGGGCGACGCATGTTCGAGCTGGCGGGGCTCGGCCTCGACGACGTGGCCCACGTCGACCTGTACTCGTGTTTCCCCACCGCCGTGCAGATCTCGGCCGCCGAGCTGGGCCTCGGCCTCGACCGGCAGCTGACCGTGACCGGCGGCGAG
>JBKPAS010000053.1:0-11384 GCA_046744265.1 Actinomycetota bacterium | reverse complement strand
CGCCACCACGTGGTCGATGGCCGACCACCCGCCGACCTGCCGGTGGGCGACATCGTCGGGCGACTCGTCGTCGCCGAGACCCGCGAACAGCCCCCGGTAGCGACGCTCGAACCCGCGGAGGGCGACGGCGGCATCGGCGGGCGTGAGCTTCGACAGGTCCATGTGCCCCTTCTAGCGCGTCGGGACCAACGAGCGCCGCTCACCGATAGCGTGCCGGGCATGTCCATCTACGACGTGCCCATCAACCGGCTGGACGGCTCGCCGGCCGACCTCCACGACTACGAGGACAGGGCCGTGCTGCTCGTCAACGTCGCCTCCAAGTGTGGCCTGACGCCCCAGTACACGGGGCTCGAGCAGCTCCACGAGCGCTTCGCCGACCGCGGCTTCACCGTGCTGGGCGTGCCGTGCAACCAGTTCGCCGGGCAGGAGCCGGGCACCGCCGAGGAGATCGCGACGTTCTGCTCGACCAGCTACGGCGTGACGTTCCCGCTCACCGAGAAGGTCGACGTCAACGGCGAGGGCCGCCACCCGCTCTACGAGCAGCTGGTGGACGTGCCCGACGTCGCCGACGGCCACACGGGCGACATCCGGTGGAACTTCGAGAAGTTCCTGCTCGCCCCCGGCGGCGACGTCGTCGCCCGGTTCAACCCGATGGTGGAGCCCACGTCGGACGAGGTCGTCGAGGCCGTCGAGAAGACGCTTCCGAGCTAGCGACAGCTAGCGGCCCCGGGCCGTCCGCAGCGCCCGCCCCACGTCCAGCAGGTGGTGGCTGCCCTCGTGCACCGTGACGAGGGCGAGGTCGCGCACGGGCCTGCGGTGCCCGCGGCCGTCGCGACCGGACAGCTCCCAGTCCATCGGCGTCAGCTCGGACAGCGTCGTCGCCAGGCTGATGGCCGCGTCGGCCAGGTCGTCGGCGACCGCCTTGCGCTCGAGCGAGGGCGAGGCGGACGCCACCATGCCCTCCCAGTCGACCACCAACTCGCCGGGCTCGTCCCGCGCCAGCGCCGAGCGCACCCGGCTGTCGTACACGCGGAAGATGTCCCGCACGTGGGCGCTGTACTCCAGCGCCGACCACACCCCCGGGCCCGGTGACCGGCCGACGATGGCGTCGAGGTCCTCGCCGGGCAGGCCCCGCAGCAGGGGCGTCTGGTAGCGCCGCACGAACGACCGCACCGCCACAGCGGTGTCGGGCGGGCGCAGCTCGGACGGGTCGAACCCGCACTCCGCACACCGGTCGACCGTCACGAGCTCACCACGTCACGACGCCTCCTGGACCTCCCGCCGGACGCTGTCGACCAGGTGGGCCGGCAGCACGTCGTAGTGGTCGTGCTCGGCCCGGAACCGGCCGCGGCCGCCGGTGAGCGACCGCAGGTCGATGGCGTAACGCTGGATCTCGGACGTCGGCACGTTGGCCACGATCGTCTGCTCGCCGTCGCCGCTGGCCTCGGTGCCCTGCACCCGGCCCCGGCGCGAGTTGAGGTCGCCCATCACGTCGCCCTGCAGCTCGACGGGGACCGTGATCTCGATGCGGCTGATCGGCTCGAGGATGACCGGCTGCGCCTGGGCCATCGCCGCCCGGAAGGCGAGCCGCCCCGCCACCTTGAACGCCATCTCGGAGCTGTCGACCGAGTGCTCCTTGCCGTCGACCAGCGTGACCCGCACGTCGACGACGGGATAGCCGTAGACACCGCCCGAGGCCATCGCCTCGTCGATGCCCTTCTGGACGGCCGGGATGTACCCCCGGCTGATCGCCCCGCCCACGATCTGGTCGACGAACTCGAACCCCCCGCCCCGGGGCAGCGGCTCGAGGTCGATGACGCAGACGCCGAACTGGCCGTGGCCGCCGGTCTGCTTCTTGTGGCGCCCCTCGACGCCCTTGGCGGCGCCGGTGATCGTCTCGCGGTAGGGGACCCTGACCTCGTCGGTCTCGACGTGGGCGCCGAACTTGCGGGTCAGCTTCTCGAGCGTGATCTGCAGGTGCGTCTCGCCCGTGCCCTTCAGCAGCGTCTGGTGGGTCTCGTCGTTGCGCTCGACCACCAGCGCCGGGTCCTCCTCGGTGAGGCGGTGGAGCGCCGGGGCGAGCTTGTCCTCGTCGGCCTGTGTCTTGGGCACCACGGCGACCGCGAGCACGGGCTCGGGCTGCTCGATCGGCGCCACGCGCACCGGCTTGCCCCGGGGGGCCAGCGTGTCGCCGGTGCCGGTGGCGGAGAGCTTGGCCGCCGCCCCGATGTCGCCGGCGACCAGCTCGGGTGTCGGCTCCTGGTCCTTCCCCCGGACCATGAGCAGGCCGTGGAGCCGCTCGTCGGCCCCGGTGCGGCTGTTCAGGAGGTGGTCGTCGGGCCGGATCGTGCCGGACAGCACCTTGAACAGGCTGATCTGCCCCACGTACGGATCAGCGATCGACTTGAACACGAAGGCGAGCGCGTCGCCCTTGGCGTCGGCCTCGACCTCGACGTCGGCGTCGCCGGCGGTGATGGTCGTCGGCCGGTCGAGCGGCGACGGGCCGATCTCGACGAGGAAGTCGGCCAGCCGGTCGACGCCGATCTCGGTGGTGGCCGAGCCGACCACGACGGGGAACACGGTCGCAAGGGCGATGCCGTCGTGCAGCGTGCGCTCGAGCTCGTCGAGCCCGATCGACTCGCCCTCGAGGTACCGCTCGGTCAGGTCGTCGTCGGCGACCACGATGCCCTCGACCAGGTTGTCGCGCACCTGGTGCTCGAGGTCGGCCATCTCGGCCGGGATCTCCTCGGTGTGGGGCACGCCGTTCTCGTAGATGTGGGCCTTGTCGGTGAGCAGGTCGGCGATGCCGCGGAACGCGGCCTCCTCGCCGATCGGCAGCTCGAGCGGAGCGATGCCGGCGCCCAGCCGGTCGCGCAGCTGGTTGAGCGTCGCGTCGAAACTGGCCCGCTCGCGGTCGAGCTTGTTGATGAACACCATGCGGGGGAGGTCGTGCGCCGCC
The DNA here is from genome assembly GCA_046744265.1 of Actinomycetota bacterium. GTDB lineage: Bacteria > Actinomycetota > Acidimicrobiia > Acidimicrobiales > VFJN01 > DATCLS01. The sequence goes on along the minus strand of JBKPAS010000053.1, from coordinate 8,425 downwards.
GCCATGCGCCAGGCGACCTCGGTCTGGACCTGCACGCCGTCGGCCGCGCTCACGACGAACACCGCCAGGTCGGCCACCCGCAGCGCGGCCGACACGTCGCCCAGGAAGTCGGCGTAGCCGGGCGCGTCGATGAGGTTGACCTTGTGGTCGCGCCACTCGAACGGCGCGACGGACAGCGAGAGCGACAGCCCCCGCCGCTGCTCCTCGGGCATGAAGTCGCACGCGGTCGTGCCGTCCTCGACCCGCCCGAGCCGGTTGATGGCACCTGCTCGGTGGAGCAGCGCCTCTGCGAGGCTCGTCTTGCCGGCCCCGCCGTGACCGACGAGGGCGACGTTGCGGATCTGGCCAGTCGCGTACCGCTTCACCAAGGCCCCCCTGGGTGTGATCGGTTCGGTCGCCGTTCGGGCGGGTCGTGGACCCTGATCGGCGCTGTGTCGGCGAGGGTAGCGAAGGCCGCGTGATGCTGCTCGTACTGTGCGTGCGACCTTCGCCGTGACCCAGGGCACAGGGGGTTGGTCGCTTTGCGTGAGATTCGCTGGTTAGCCTGAACGGAGCACCCGAGGGTCGCAGCGCAGCGGCCCGGATCAGGAGAGACGATGTTCGACGGACGGTGGCGGAGCACGTTCGAGACGGGCCTGCGACCGGTAGGCGCCCAGATCAGGCGCACCGGCATCACGGCCAACCACCTCACCATCACCGGCCTCGTGATGGCCGTGGCGGCTGCGGTGGCGATCGCCAACGGCGCGCTGCGCGGTGGCCTGCTGCTCCTCGTGCTGACCGCGGTGCCCGACGTGCTCGACGGTGCGGTGGCCAAGGCGTCGGGCACGGCGTCGCCCCGCGGCGCGTTCTTCGACTCGGTGGTCGACCGCATGAGCGACGCCCTGCTGCTGGGCGGCGTCGCCTGGTACCTGGCCTCGACCGACGGCGGCCGCGTCGCCCTGCTGCCGTTCGCGGTGGCGGCGGCCTCGATGCTCGTGTCCTACGAGCGGGCCCGGGCCGAGTCGCTCGGCTTCGACGCCCGCGGCGGCCTCATGGAGCGGGCCGAGCGGCTCGTGTTCCTCGGCTTCGGCCTGCTGTTCGAGTCGCTGCTCGTGCCCGTGCTGTGGGTGATGCTGCTGCTGACGCTGTTCACGGTCGCCCAGCGCTTCGCCCGCGTGTGGGCCCAGGCCACGGCGCCCCAGGTCCAGCCGCAGCCGCTGGCCGTGCGCTGGCGGTCGCGCCGGGTGGCCCGCTCGACCGAGCGCACCTGGCGCCGCCGGGCGGCGCTCGGCGACCGGCGCCAGCGCCGCTGACATCGGGCCTTGGTCCCGGCCCCGGTCCGGCCGCGCGGCCCGTCCGCGTGATGTGACCGCGTCGCGGCGTGCCATAGCCTCTGTGGCCCCATGGACCTCGTGACCCCGGCGTACAAGGCGGCCGCGGCCGTGGCCCAGCACCTGCCTGGGCGGCTGATCTACGGCGGAGCCCCCCTGGTGGCCGAGCTCGCCGCCCTGCGCCCCGGCCGGCAGCGCCGCATGGTCGAGCGGCACCAGCGGCGGGTCCAGCCCGAACTGCGGGGGGCGGCGCTGCGCCGCCAGGTGCGCAAGGTGTACCGGTCGTACGGGCGCTACTACGGCGAGTCGTTCCGCCTGCCGGTCATGTCGCCGGCCGAGCTCGACGCCGGCCTGACCACCGATGGCTACGAGCACGTCACCGACGCCCTCGACAGGGGCATCGGGCCGATCCTCGTGCTGCCCCACCTCGGCAGCTGGGAGTGGTGCGCCTACTGGCTCACCCAGGTCGAGGGCCACAAAGTGACCGCCGTCGTCGAGCGGGTGGAGCCGCCCGCGCTGTTCGACTGGTTCGTCGAGTTCCGCCAGCGCATCGGCATCGAGGTCGTGCCGCTCGGCGCGGATGCCGGGCGGGCGGTCATGAACGCCATCAAGTCCGCGCACATCGTCACCCTGTTGTGCGACCGCGACATCACGGGCGGGGGCGTCGATGTCACGTTCTTCGGCGAGCGGACGACGCTGCCGTCGGGCCCGGCCGTGCTCGCCCTGCGGACGGGCGCGCCGCTGCTGCCGGTGGGCGTGTACGACCGGGGGCGGCAGCGGCACGGCATCGTCCGGCCGCCGATCTCCGTCGAGCGGACCGGCAAGTTCCGCGAGGACGTGGTCCGCGTGACGCAGGCCATCGCGGACGAGCTCGAGGCGCTGATCCGCCTCGCCCCTGACCAGTGGCACCTGTTGCAGCCGAACTGGCCCTCCGACCGGGCCGAGGGCGGGCCGGACGACCGGCCGCGGTAGGTGTCCTACGCTGGCGGGGTGCGAATCGGGCTCATCTGCCCTTACAGCCTGACCGTCCCCGGCGGTGTGCAGGTGCAGGTGCTGGGCCTGGCGCGCACCCTGCGGGGCCTCGGCCAGCACGTCCGGGTGCTGGCCCCGTGCGACGGCCCGCCGCCCGACGCGGGCGTGACGCCCCTGGGCAAGAGCGTACCGACGGCGTCCAACGGCTCGATCGCACCGCTGGCGCCCGACCCGGCGGCGCAGCTGCGCACGATCCGGGCGCTGCGCGACGAGGCGTTCGACGTCCTCCACCTCCACGAGCCGCTCGCCCCGGGGCCGACGATGACCGCGCTGTTGTTCCGCAACGCGCCGATCATCGGCACGTTCCACCGGGCCGGCGACAGCAAGGCCTACGCGGCGATGCGGCCGGCTGTGCGGTGGCTGGCCGGCCGGCTCGACCTGCGGTGCGCCGTCTCGAAGGACGCCCTCGCCACGGCCACCAAGGCGCTCGGGGGCGAGTACGAGCTGCTGTTCAACGGCATCGAGATCGAGCGGTTCGCCAAGGCGACGCCGCACGCGACCGACGGGCCGACGATCCTGTTCGTCGGGCGGCACGAGGAGCGCAAGGGCCTGGCCGTGCTGCTCGACGCCCTGCGCCTGCTGCCCACCGACGTGCGGGTGTGGGTCGGCGGCATCGGTCCGCAGACCGAGGCGCTGCGGGCCGCCCACGGCGGCGACCCCCGCATCGAGTGGCTGGGCCGGCTGAGCGCCGACGACGTCGCCGCCCGCATGCGGGGGGCCGACGTGTTCTGCGCCCCATCGCTGCACGGCGAGTCGTTCGGCGTCGTCCTGCTCGAGGCGATGGCGGCCGGCGCCGTCGTGGTGGCGTCGCGGCTCGACGGCTACTGCAACGTGGCGAGCGACGGCGTCGACGCCTTGCTGACCGAGCCGGGCAACAGTGAGGCGCTCGCCGCCGCGCTGCGGCGGGCGCTCGGCGACAGCGGCCTGCGGTCCGAGCTGGTGGCCGCCGCGGAGCAGCGGGCCCAGACGTTCTCGATGGAGCGCCTGGCCGAGCTGTACGTCGAGCGCTACGAGCGCCTGCTCGGCGCGCCCGCCGCCCTGGCACCCTGACCTGCCGATCCGTGCCCGGACGGCCGAGGCCGTAGGATCACGGGCGTGATTGCGCTGATCGTCATCGTCGTGTTGGTGGTGCTTCTCGGGCTCTACCTGATGGTCACCTACAACGGGCTGGTCTCGCTGCGGAACCGCATCGAGAACGCGTGGGCGCAGATCGACGTGCAGCTGAAGCGTCGCTACGACCTGATTCCCAACCTGGTCGAGACCGTCAAGGGCTACGCCGCGCACGAGCGCGAGACGCTCGACGCGGTGATCACCGCCCGCAACGCGGGCATGAACGCCAGCAGCCCGCAGGAGCAGGCGGCGGCCGAGAACCAGATCACCGGCGCGCTGAAGTCGATCTTCGCCCTGTCCGAGGCGTACCCCGACCTCAAGGCCAACCAGAACTTCGCCCAGCTGCAGGAGGAGCTGACCGGCACCGAGGGCCGCATCGCCTACGCGCGGCAGTTCTACAACGACACCGTGTACCGCTACAACACGAAGATCCAGAGCTTCCCGGCCAACATCCTCGCCAACTCGTTCCGGTTCCGCGAGCGCGAGTACTTCCAGGCCGACGACGAGTCACGCGGGCCGACCCAGGTCCAGTTCTGAGCGTGCTCGCCCCCTCGCTGTCCCGCCCCGTGTACGACCAGGTCACCTCCAACAAGCGGCGCAGTTGGGCGCTCGTCGCCGGGTTCGCCCTGTTCGTCGTGGTCATCGCCGTCGCCTTCTCGTACCTGATCAGGCTGGGCCCGGCCGGCGTCGTGATTGCGCTCGTCGTAGCCCTTGCCATCAACGTCGGCGCCTATTGGAAGTCCGACGCCGTGGCGCTGCGCATGAGCCGGGCACGTCCCGCCCCGCCCGAGCAGTACCCCCGCTACCACAACATCGTGGAGGGGCTGTGCATCGCGTCGGGCCTCCCCAAGCCCCGGCTCTACGTCATCGACGACCCGGCGCCCAACGCGTTCGCCACCGGGCGCAACCCCCGCAACGCGGCGGTGGCGGTGACGACGGGCCTGCTCGACAAGATGAACCGCATGGAGCTCGAGGGTGTGCTCGCCCACGAGCTGTCGCACGTCAAGAACTACGACATCCTCGTCTCGACGCTGGCCGTGACCATGGTGGGCATGGTGGCGGTGCTGGCCGACATCGGCGTGCGGATGCTGTGGTGGGGCGGCGGCCGCCGGGTCCACAGCGACTTCGACCGGCAGCGGGGCGGCGACAGCGGGCCGCTCGCGCTGCTATCGGTCCTGGGGTTCGTGCTGCTGGCCCTGTCCCCGCTGATCGCCCGGCTCATGCAGCTGGCCGTGAGCCGGCGGCGCGAGACCCTGGCCGACGTGTCGGGCGTCGAGATGACCCGCTACCCGCCCGGGCTGATCTCGGCGCTGGAGAAGCTGCGGGACGACTCGACCGACGTCCATGCCCACAGCCGGGCCACGGCCCACCTCTGGATCGAGGAGCCGGCTGCCCAGTCGCCGGACGAGGGCAAGATGTCCCGCGTCAACCGGCTGTTCCAGACGCATCCCCCGATCGAAGAGAGGATCGCGCTGCTCCGCGAGATGTGATTTCGGGTCCAATTGGGGGCGAAGCGGCTGGTCCCGGGTTCGGGGGCCGCCCGTAGACTGGATCCATGAGCGAGCGAGCGGCGTCCCCTGTCCCGGCCCACGACACCGGCACCGTCCGGGTCAAGCGGGGCCTGGCCGAGATGCTCAAGGGCGGCGTCATCATGGACGTGGTCACGCCCGAGCAGGCCAAGATCGCCGAAGACGCCGGGGCCGTGGCCGTCATGGCGCTCGAGCGGGTGCCGGCCGACATCCGCCGCGAGGGCGGCGTCGCCCGCATGAGCGACCCCGAGCTCGTCGAGGGCATCGTGGCGGCCGTGACCATCCCGGTCATGGCCAAGGCGCGCATCGGCCACTTCGTCGAGGCCCAGATCCTCGAGGCGCTCGGCGTCGACTACGTCGACGAGTCCGAGGTGCTGACCCCGGCCGACGAGGCCCACCACATCGACAAGTGGGCGTTCACGGTGCCGTTCGTGTGCGGGGCCACCAACCTGGGCGAGGCGCTGCGGCGCATCAGCGAGGGCGCGGCGATGATCCGCTCCAAGGGCGAGGCCGGCACCGGCAACATCGTCGAGGCGGTCCGCCACCTGCGGTCGATCCTCGGCGACCTCCGCAAGATCACGCAGGCCGACTCGGCCGAGCTGTACGACTGGGCCAAGCAGCTGCGCTCGCCGGTGGGTCTGGTGCAAGCGGTCGCCGAGACCGGCCGGCTGCCGGTGCCGCTGTTCTGCGCCGGCGGCATCGCCACCCCGGCCGACGCCGCCCTGGTCATGCAGCTGGGCGCCGAAGCCGTGTTCGTCGGTTCCGGCATCTTCAAGAGCGCCGATCCGGCCCGCCGGGCCAAGGCCATCGTCGAGGCGACCGCCCACTACGACGACGCCGGCATCCTGGCCAAGGTCAGCCGGGGCCTGGGCGAGGCCATGCGGGGCCAGGAGATCGACCAGCTCGACGTGAAGCTCGCTCAGCGAGGGTGGTGATCGTTGAGCTCTTTCAAGGAAAGAGCTCAACGATCAATTTTTGAGGATTCCCAGACGCCGACGCGGCCGTAGTCGTCGCCCACGACGATCACGTGGTCGCCGTCGACGGCGATGTCGTTGACCGACTGCTCGCCGGGGCCGCCCAGCTCGGGCTCGCCGCGGTCCCGCCGCGACACGTCGCCGTCGGGGTGCAGCCGCCACAGGGCGACGTCGCCGTCGCCGTTCACGCTGTCGGTGCCGCCGATCAACCAGCCGCCGCCGTCCTCGTCGGGTATGGCGGTCACGGCGCTGGCCCACTGGTCGCCGGCGCCGCCGAGGAGGCCCGACTCGACCCGGGTCCAGTGGATGCCGTCCCGGGACGTCCAGATGCGGGCGTCGGAGTCGCCGCTGCGGTCGTCGGACCCGACCATGACGAACCCGTCGTCGCTGGCCGCGCAGCCGTAGGCCTGCTGGCTACCCGCCCCGCCGAACGAGCCGTCCTCGGCCGTGCCTGTGCTCCAGGTGCCCGCGTTGGCCCGCCGCCGGCGGACCCCGACGTCGTAGGCGCCGTCGGTGCCGCTGATGCCGACGGCCACGGCCACGCCGTCGGGGGACACGCACACGTCGCGGAAGCGCTGGGTGCCGGGGCCACCGAAGTTGGCGTTCTCACCCCGCAGCCGCTCGCCGTTGCCGGACGTGACGACGATGGGATCGGCCTCGGTCGCGCTGTAGGCGACGCCGACGGCGATGAACCCCTGGCCCAGCGGGGCCACCGCGTCGAGCGACTGCGTGCCCGGCCCGCCCGCCGGCGGCGACGTCTCGAACGGCTGGTCGGCCGCGGTCTGGGCGATCACACCGGGCAGGTTCTGGTCGTCGGAGTTCTGCGCCAGGACCGGGATCAGGTCGGGGTCGATGCTGGCGATGCTCGCGCCGACCCGGCTCCAGTCGCGCCCGTCCTCGGACACCCAGATCAAGCCGTCGGGCGACGAGTTCTCGCCCGCGGTACGGCGCTTGGCCAGGCTGAAGTCCTCGAAGCCCACGGCGATGAAGCCGCCGGGGAACGGGGTCACGTCCATGATCTGGCCGGCGTTGAGGTGATCGGTGCCCAGCGCGGCCCAGCCGTCGCCGTGCTCGTTCCAGATCTGGCCGACGTAGCGCTCGCGGTGGTCTCCGGACGGGGCCCGGTAGCGGCCGCCGGCCAGGATCGTCGTGTCCTTCCCGACCGCGATCGACGTGGCGAACGGCTGCTCGCCGCCCTTCGGGAACTGGTCGCCGGTGGCGTCCTCCCAGCGGCCGCCGTCGAGGCGCATCACGGTGGGCTCGAGGCCGAGCGCGAGCGTCGTGTCGCCCTTCGTGGCTGCGCCGGCGAGGGCCACACCGTCCTGGAACAGGCCGTTGGCCACCGGGTTGGGCAGCAGCGACCAGGTCCGCCCGTTGTCGGGCGAGCGCCACAGAGCCGGCCGCCAGTCGGACCCGCCGGCGGCGATGATGCCCCCGTCGCCGGCCGACAGCGAGCGGACCGTCATGTCGGCGGCCGCCGACCGGCTGTCGTTGGGCAGCTGGAGCGGCGCCGAGGCCGGGCCCCAGCTCTGGCCGTCGCGCGACCGCCAGACCACAGGCTTGCCCTGGCCGCTCAGGTCGGTCGTGAAACCGCCGGCGACGACCACGCCGTTGGACACGGTCACCGACTGCAGCGACTGGCGCCCGTCGCCGCCCAGGGTGGGGGCGTCGACCGCCGTCCACTCGCGGCCGTCGGGCGAGTACCAGGCGACCCCGTCCTGGTCGTTGTCGACGTTGCGTGAGCCGACGGCGATGAAGCCGTCGCCGAGCGGGGCGATGTCGCGGAGCGACTCCTGGCCCGTGGCGTCGAACGGGCCGCCGGGACCGCCGTCGACCGACCGCCAGTGCTCGCCGTCCTCGCTGAACCACAGCCGGGCCCGCACCTCACCCCAGACGCTCTCGCCCCCGGCCACGAGGATGCCGCTGCCGGTGGCGGCCACGTCGAACGCCCACTGCTCGTGCTCGCCGCCCAGCTCGGGGGCGTCGACGCGGCTCCAGCGGCCGTCGTCGCCCTGGTGCCACACGGCGGCGTCGGACGCCTCGCCGTCGCCGACCCAGCCGACCGCGAACCGGCCCTGCTCGCTGTCGGTGGCGGCGGCGAACGACTCGCTGACGTCGGAATGCTCGGGCGACTGCTCCTGGCGCTCCCACCGGCGGCCGTCGTCGGACGTCCACGTGGTGGCCATCGACGTGCTGGTGTCGGGGTCGAACACCGACCCGAACACCGTCCACGGCTTGTGGGCGGCCGGGGGGAGCAGCTGGGCGACGGTGGCCACCGGATCGGGGAACTCGAGCGACTCGCCCCGGCCCCGCGAGAACGTCGGGTCGGGCCGGGACGACGCGGCCTCGGAGCTGCCGCTGCACGCCGCCGCACCCAGCGCCAGCAGTAGCGCCGCGAGGGCAGCGCCGGCGGAGCGCGCTGGATGGACTGGCGTGAACCTGCCGCGGATGTGCACGTGCGGCACTGACT
>JBKPAS010000082.1:0-3379 GCA_046744265.1 Actinomycetota bacterium | reverse complement strand
ACGACCTCGCCCGGGCTCTCGGGGCGGCCGGCGAACAGGCCGCCGATCATGACCGTGCTCGCCCCGGCGGCGATCGCCTTGGCCACGTCGCCGGGGTGGCGGATGCCGCCGTCGGCGATCAGGGGGACGCCGGTGGCCCTGGCGACCTCGGCACAGTCGAGGATGGCGGTGAGCTGGGGCACGCCGACCCCGGCGACCAGGCGGGTGGTGCAGGCGAAGCCGGGGCCGATGCCGACCTTGACCGCGTCGGCGCCCGCCTCGGCCAGGTCGCGGAAGCCGTCGGCGGTGGCGACGTTGCCGGCCACGACCTCGCTGTCGGGCCAGGTCGTCTTGAGCTCGCGGACGGCGTCGATGGTGTGGTCGGCGTGGCCGTGGGCGACGTCGACGACCAGGGCGTCGACCCCGGCCTCGAGCAGCGCCTGGGCGCGGGCCAGGTAGCCGCCGCGCACCCCGAGGGCGGCCGCGACCCGCAGCCGGCCCTGGCCGTCGCGGGTCGCGCTGGGCCAGCGCTCGCGCAGGCCGATGTCGCGCAGGGTGATCAGGCCGGCCAGGCGGCCGTCGTCGCCCACGAGCGGCAGCTTCTCGATCCGATGGCGGTCCAGCAGCTTGCGGGCCTCGTCCAGGTCGATGCCGGGCCGGGCGGTGATGAGCCGCTCGGCCGGAGTCATGGCCGAGGCCACGGTGTCGCCGGCGTCGGCGCGCATGTCGCGGGCGGTGAGGATGCCGACCGGCCGCCGCTCGGCGTCGACCACGACCAGGCCGGTCACGCCAAGGCGCCTGGCCTCGACGGCGGCCTCGGCCACGGTCTGGGACGGGCCGACCGTGTAGGGCTGCTCGATCACCTGGCCCAGGTACCGCTTGACCCGCCGGGCCTCCTCGACCTGGGCGTCGACGGGAAGGAACCGGTGCAGCACGCCGAGGCCGCCCAGCTCGGCCATGGCGATGGCCATGGGGGCGGTGGTCACGGTGTCCATGTTGGCCGAGACGATCGGGATGGCCAGCTCGACGCCGCGGGTGAAGCGCGAGCGGGTGGAGACGTGCCGGCGCGAGCGGATGCTGGAGCGCCGCGGCACCAGCAGGACGTCCTCGAAGGTCAGGGCAAGGCGTGGTTGGTCGGTCATGGGTCCCAGGCTAACGGAGCCATCCCGTGGCTGCCGTCGATTCGTGGTCCTTGACTTCGATACGAACACATGTTCGACTTTGCCGGATGGACACCCGCGGAAGCCCCGAGCGGAGCAGGCTGGCTCCGGACCTGCGCCGCCTGTTCGACGCCGTCGCCGACTGGCACCGCCAGACCGGGCTGCACCCGACCCTCGACGAGCTCGCCGGCGTCCTCGGTTGCGCCAAGTCGACGGTGAGCGGACGCCGGCGCCAGCTCGGGGAGCTCGGCCTGGTCCGCTACGACCCGGGCTGGCGGCGGAGCACCCGGGTCACGACCGACCCGGCGGCGCTGGCCGCCCACGGGCTGGGGCCGCTGCCGCCGGCCGGTGACGGGGTCACCATCCTGGCCGGGTTCCGCAGCCGGCGGGCACGGGTCGGTGGGACCCGCGCCGGTCACCCGCTGGCCGCCCCGCAAGGTGAGCGGCCGTGGCAGCTGCCCGACCGGCCGCCCCGCAGCCTGCCGGTGGCCGGGCCGATCTCCGCCGGGCCGGCGCGGACGTTTCTTCCCGACGAGGACCGGATCGAGGTCGACGACGAGCTCGCCGGCCCCGGCCAGTACGCCCTGCGGGTGCGGGGAGACAGCATGATTGGGCTGGGCGTCTACGACGGCGACCAGGCGATCGTGGACACCAGGCAGCCGGCGCACCATGGCGACCTGGTGGCGGCGCTGCTGCCCAGTGAGCACGGCGACGAGGACCTGGCCTCCCTGAAGATCCTCGAGCTCAGCGGCGACGAGGCCTGGCTGGTGGCGGCGAACTCGGCCTACGCGCCGATCCGGCTGACCGAATGCACCCTGCTGGGGCGGGTCACCACCATCGTCCGCCGCCTCTGAGGACCGCACCCGCTACCCCAGCGAGCGGCTGGCCGGGGTGAAGGCGTGGCGCCAGATGTTGCCGGACCGGTCGGCCACGCCGAGGTCGCGGCCGTTGACGGTGAGCCGGACGCCCGCCGGGTAGCCGAGCACCAGCTCCAGGCTGCGTCTGGCCGTGAAGCTGCGGCGCTGGCCTGGCCCTGGGGTGCCCTCGAAGGCGACCCGGCCGTCGGCGGTGACCCGGGTCCAGGAGGCCCCGGCGTAGCGCAGGGTGACGGTCACCTCCCTGGGAGCGGCCTTGGCGGGCGGGGCGGTGGTGCCCGGGGCCGGCGTGGCGGTGGCTCCGGCGGGGCCGCCCCCGGCCGGGGTCGGGGTGGTCACGAACGGCGGCTGGGCGTCGCTGGGGTCGGGCGCCGGCCGCAGCAGCCCCCACAGCGACACCAGCAGGATGATGGAGACGGCGACGATGGCCACGACCAGCCAGTTGGGCCCGCGCCGGCCGGTGCCGAGCCGGCCGATGGCCTGCGGGGCGTGCTGGAACACGGGTGCCGCCGGCGTCTCCTGGGCCCGGTAGGCCTCCAGCAGCGGGGCCGGGTCGACGCCCAGGTAGCCGGCGTAGGAGCGCAGGAAGCCCTTGGCGTAGACGCTGCCGCCGAGCTCGCCGAACTGTTCGCGCTCCAGCGCCTCCAGGTAGCACGGCCTGATCCGGGTCGCGGCAGCGGCGTCGTCGAGCGACTTGCCCTGTGCTTCACGGGCCGAGCGCAGCGCCTCGCCGATGGTGCGCAGCGGGTCACCTCTTCATCCGACCATATTGGGGCAATGCAGAAAATCGCCTTCGGGTGTGCCCGGATTCTCGCCCTAACCGCCGGCGACGGCAACCTACTCGTCGACGATCTCCCCATAGGAATCCTCGCGGCCGCGGAGCTGCTCCAGCTCCTCCACGGTCATCAGCACATCGCGGGGCTTGGAGCCCTCCGACGGCCCGACCACGCCCCGCTCCTCCAGCTGGTCCATGATCCGGCGGGCCCGCGAGAACCCGACCTTCATCTTTGACTGGAGCATCGAGGTGGAGCCGAGCCCGGAGCGGACCACGATCTCCATCGCCTGGGTGAGCAGCGGGTCCTCGTCACCGTCGTCGTCCTCGGTCGCGGCCCGGCCCTCGGCCACCACCCCGGGCTGGTAGGCGGCCTGCTGCTGGGCCTTGCAGTAGGCCACGACCGCCTCAACCTCCTTCTCGGTGATGAAGGCGCCCTGGACCCGGCGCGGCTTGGAGGTGCCGCCGGGCAGGTACAGCATGTCGCCGTGGCCGACCAGCTTGTCGGCCCCGCCGGCGTCCAGGATCACCCGCGAGTCCTGGGCGCTGGCCACCATGAAGGCGATCCGGCTGGGGATGTTGGCCTTGATGAG
>JBKPAS010000065.1:0-6517 GCA_046744265.1 Actinomycetota bacterium | reverse complement strand
GGCCGCGACCCCGAGCGCCGGCGGTCCCCCCGGTCCGCCCTCGGGGAACGCTACCCCGGCCGCCCCGGGCCGAGGGCGGGCGCGAGCGCAGCCGCTCGAGCTGGCCGCGCAGGCGGTCGGGCTCGATGCGGCAGCGCGACCCGACGTCCATCAGGTACTGGTCCCGGACGAACACGTCGGGGTGCTCGGCGACGACGGCGAGCGCAGCCTCGGCAGCCCGCGCCCGTCCCTCCGGCGTGGACAGGTTGGCAGCGGCGAACACCCGGTCGAGGCGGAACCGCAGGAACGGCCGCGCCCCCTCGACGGCCGCCTGCAGCCGTTCCGGGTCGGACTGGGCGAGGTCGCCGGGGTCCTGCCCGGGCGGCAGGTCGGCGACGGCCACCTCGAGGTCGTGCTCGCGCTCCCACCGGTAGAAGCGCTCGGCGGCGGCCTGCCCGGCGCTGTCGGCGTCGAACGCCAGCACGAACCGCCCGGCGAACCGGCGCAGCAGCGCCACGTGGTCGTCGGTCAGCGCCGTGCCGCACGTGGCGACGGCCAGCGGCACGCCCGACCGGTGGAACCCGATGACGTCGGTGTAGCCCTCGCACACGACCGCCGTGTTGGCGCTCACCATGGCCGCCTTGGCCCGGTCGAGCCCGTAGAGGACCTTGCTCTTGCTGTAGAGCGGTGTCTCGGTCGTGTTCTGGTACTTGCCCTGGTTGCCGGGCCGCTCGCCCCCGGGGAGGATGCGCCCGCCGAAGCTGATGGGCCGCCCCTGGTCGTCGCAGATGGGGAACATGATGCGGGCGCGGAAGTGGTCCTGCACCCGGCCGCGGCGGTTGAGCCGCCCGAGGCCGGTCTCCTCGGCGGTCGTCTGGTCGAGCCGCAGGGCGCGGCACAGCTCGTCCCACGAGTCGGGCGCCCAGCCGATCTGGAACTCACGGACGACGTCGCCATCGAGCCCCCGCTCCCGCAGGTACTTGCGGGCCGCGCCGGCGTCGGCGCCGGACAGCAGCCGCTCGTGGTACCACGCCGCGGCCCGGGCCAGGATCTCGTGCAGCCGCGCCCGCTTCTTGCGCCCCTCGCCCTCGCTGCGTTCGGTGTAGCGCAGGGACTTGCCGAGCTTGGCGGCCAGCCGCTCGACCGCGCTCGGGAAGTCGACGTGCTCGATCTCCTGGACGAACGTGAACACGTCGCCTCGGACCTGGCAGCCGAAGCAGTAGTAGAGGCCGTCCTCGGCGTTGACGGAGAACGACGGGGTCTTCTCGGAGTGGAACGGGCAGAGACCCTGGAAGCGCCGGCCGACCTTGCGGAGCTGCGTGTACTGGCTGACGACGGCGACGATGTCGGATGCGGCCCTGACCGCCGCCACATCCTCGTCGACGATGCCCATCGCCCGGGGAGGCTACCCGGGCGGGCGGGCCTGGCCCCTGACCTGGGCCTTCACCTCGGCCTCGACCGCCTGGGCGCGGTCGGCCACGGCGGCGATCTCGTCGACGACCTGGCCCACGAGATCCGCGGCGACGTCCTCGCCGCCCGGGACGCCGGCTAGGGCTGCGGCATCGTCCCCGGTGGCCCCGGCGGCCGCCGCCCCTGGGACAGGCCCGCCGGCTCCCTCGGCCGCGCGCTGGGCTTGGGCCCGGACCTCGTCGCGCACCCGCGACAGCTCGTCGCGCATTGGGCCTCATGACCGCAATCGGCTTCATCGTGGGCTTCCGGCCCGACGGCGGGGTGCTCGCCTACGTCGGTGCCATCGCGCTGGTCATGGCGTTCGGGTATGCCCTGTCGTGGGTGATGGCCACGATCGGGCTCGGCAGCTCCAACAGCGAGGCGGCCCAGGCGGCGATGTTCCCCGTGCTGTTCCCGCTGACGTTCGCATCGTCGGCGTTCGTCGACCCGAGCTTCATGCCGAGCTGGCTGCAGGCGTTCGCCAAGCACCAGCCCGTCACGGCCACCGTCGACGCCGCCCGGCACCTGGTGCTTGGCCAGCCCGTCGGCTGGTCGGCCGCCGCCTCGCTCGCCTGGTCGGTCGGCATCGTGGCGGTGTTCGGCACGCTCGCCGTGCAGCGCTACCGCCGGGCGGCCTGATTCGCTGAGTCGCACCTCGGCACCTGGTGGGTCCGGCAGCGGCGGCCGGGCCCACCGGGTGTTCCGCGGTCGGTCGGGTCTCCCCTCCCGACCGACCGCAGACCTTGCCCCGGGGCTGCCACGCCGGCCGCAATCGGGCCGTCACGGAGCAACGACGCTAGCGGCGGCCGCGTGACGACGGGTGCATGCCCGAGCCACCGGCCGGGCACACAGCCGGACGTGAGCGACCTGCGGTTCGTCACCGACGAGGAGCGGGTACGGGCTGTCGGCGGACGAGCGCCGCCTGCTGCACCTGCTCGACGAGCGGGCGACGGGCTAACGCTCGGGCCGGCTCTGGGCCGCTGCCTCGCCCGGCGGCCGGCCCGGCGGCGCCGACGGCCCCGGATTCGAGCCGTTGACCGACCGCACCCCGCTGCCCGCGGCGGCCGGCGGGCCGGACCCGTTGCTCGACACGCCGGCCTCGGCTCCCTCGGCTGCCTCGACCCCGTCGCTCTCGCTCGGCTGCGCCTTGATCGACACGACGATGGACACGGCCAGCACCAGGGCGATGACCCCCAGGCTGGCGAGCGTCGGGATGTGGTACCACTCGGCGACGATCATCTTGACGCCGACGAAGGCGAGGATGACCGCCAGCCCCTGCTGCAGGTAGACGAACCGGTCGCGCAGGTCGGCCAGCAGGAAGTAGAGCGCCCGCAGACCGAGGATGGCGAAGGCGTTCGAGCTGAACACGATGAACTGCTCGCGGCTGACCGCCAGGATCGCCGGGATCGAGTCGACCGCGAACACCACGTCGCTCGTCTCGATCACGATGAGCACGGCCAGCAGCGGGGTGGCGAGCCACTTGCCCTTGCCGCGGCGGCCGGCCCCCCGCTCGCCCGAGCGGACGAACAGCCGCTGCCCGTTGTACTCGGTGGTCGACGGGATGACCCGGCGCAGCAGCCGCAGCACGGGGTTCTGCTCGGGGTGGACCTCCTCGTCGTCGCCCTGGCCCAGCATCCGCGCCGCCGTGAACAGCAGGAAGGCGCCGAACACGAACAGCATCCACTCGAACTGCTCGAGCAGGGCGACGCCGGCGAAGATGAACGCGAACCGCAGGACCAGCGCGCCGAAGATGCCCCAGAACAGCACCCGGAACTGGTAGGCCCGCGGCACCGCGAAGTAGCTCATGATCAGCGCCCACACGAACACGTTGTCGACGCTGAGGCTCTTCTCGATGAGGTAGCCCGAGATGTACTCGCCGGCGGCCTGGCCCCCGTGCCACCAGAACACCACGCCCGTGAACGCCAACCCGAGGCTGATCCACGCCGCGGACTCGATGGCGGCTTCCTTCGTCGTCGGGGCGTGGGGGTTGCGGTGGACCAGCAGCAGGTCGACGATCAGCAGGGCCGTGACGAACGCCAGGAACGCGACCCAGATCCAGATCGGGACGTGAAAGCTGGCGAAGCGCTCGTCGCCCGCTGTGGACTCTGTGGCAAGGGCGCTGAGCAAGACTGGGAAGACCTCCGGCTACGGACCGCGGGCGGATGCGAAGATTCCGAGCCGAAGGTCTCGCCCGCCACGGGGGCTGTGGTCACCGGGCCGGGCGGCCGTGCTGACGATGACGCACATCAGGGCTACTCCCCTTCGTGTGCGTCATCCTAGCTGGTCAGGCCACCGAGCCGGTCCTCCGGGTCACGACCAGGCCACGGCCCGGTCACGACCCGGTCACGACCCCGAGGCCTGGACGATCGCCTGCGCGGCGGCCAGCCGGGCGACGGGCACCCGGAACGGCGAGCACGACACGTAGTCGAGCCCGACCTGCTGGAAGAAGGCGATCGACTCGGGGTCGCCGCCGTGCTCGCCGCACACGCCGAGCTTGATGCGCCGGTCGGTCGACCGGCCCCGCTCGACGGCCAGGCGCACGAGGTCGCCGACGCCGGCCACGTCGATGGTCTCGAACGGGTTGCGGCGCAGCAGCCCCCGCTCGAGGTAGGCGGGCATCATGCGCGCCTCGACGTCGTCGCGGCTGAAGCCGAAGGTCATCTGCGTCAGGTCGTTCGTCCCGAAGCTGAAGAAGTCGGCCACCTCGGCGATCTCGTCGGCCCGCACCGCGGCCCGGGGCGTCTCGATCATCGTGCCGATCGTCACGTCGAGCTTCTTCCGCACGCCCTTCATCGCCAGGGAGATGGCCTCGGTGACCCACTTCCGGGCCTCGGCCAGCTCGTCGCGGGCGACCGTCAGCGGGATCATGATCTCGACCACCGGCTTGCCGCCGGCCCGCGCCCGGTCGACCGCGGCCTCCATGAGCGCCCGCACCTGCATCTCGTAGAGGCCGGGCTTGAGCACCCCGAGGCGCACGCCGCGGGTGCCGAGCATGGGGTTCTGCTCGCGCCACGACTCGGCCGCGGCGAGCAGGGTCCGCTCGGTGGCGCTCAGCCCCTCGCGGGCCTCGCGGACCCGCAGCTCCTCGACGCTGGGCAGGAACTCGTGCAGCGGCGGGTCGAGCAGGCGCACGGTGACGGGCAGCCCGTCCATCGCCTCGAGGATCTCGAGGAAGTCGGCCTTCTGGGCCGCCCGCAGCTTCTCGAGGGCGGCGGCCTCGGCGTCGGGGCCGTCGGCCAGGATCATCTCCCGGACGATCGGCAGCCGGTCCTCACCCAGGAACATGTGCTCGGTGCGGCACAGGCCGATGCCCTCGGCGCCCAGCTCGCGGGCCTTGGCGGCGTCGGGACCGGTGTCGGCGTTGGCCCGCACGACGAGCCGCGCCTTGGCCGGGTTGCGGCCGGACCGGATCGTGTCGGCCCACCCGAGGATCGTCTCGAGCGTCTCGGGCGCCTCGGACGCGGTCAGCTCGACCTCGCCCAGCGCCACCTGCCCGGTCGTGCCGTCGAGCGAGATGACGTCGCCCTCGGACACCTTGGCGTCGCCGGCCGTGAACGAGGCGCCGTCGATCTTGACGGCCTCAGCACCGACGACGGCCGGGATGCCCCAGCCCCGGGCCACCACGGCGGCGTGGCTCACGAGCCCGCCCCGCGCGGTGAGGATGCCCTCGGCCACGTGCATGCCGTGCACGTCCTCGGGGGAGGTCTCGTTGCGGACCAGGACGATCTTCTCGCCCCGCCCGGACGCCGCGACCGCGTCGTCGGCGGTGAAGTAGACGCGGCCCACCGCCGCGCCCGGCGACGCGGCCAGGCCAGTGGCGATGATCTGCCGGTCGCCCGGGGCGAACTGGGGATGGAGGACCTGCTCGAGGTGGTCCTCGTTGACCCGCAGCAGGGCCTCTTCCTTCGAGATCGCCCAGCTCTTGCGCCGCTTCTGCTGGGTCATCTCGACGGCCATGCGCAAGGCCGCCCGGCCGGTCCGCTTGCCGACGCGGGTCTGCAGCATCCAGAGCTTGCCCTGCTCGATCGTGAACTCGGTGTCGCACATGTCGCGGTAGTGCGCCTCGAGCCGGTCGAAGATCTCGAGCAGCTCGGTGTGGATGTCGGGCCAGCGCTGGCGCAGGTCGCCGAGGTCGAGCGTGTTGCGGATGCCGGCCACGACGTCCTCACCCTGGGCGTTGACGAGGAAGTCGCCGTAGGGCTTGTCCTCACCCGTGGCGGCGTTGCGGGTGAAACCGACGCCCGTGCCCGAGTTGTCATCGCGGTTGCCGAACACCATCGTCTGGACGTTGACCGCGGTGCCCAGGTCGTGCGGGATCTTCTCGCGCTCGCGGTAGGCCCGGGCCCGGGCGCCGTCCCAGCTGGCGAACACGGCCTGGATGGCGCCGCGGAGCTGGCGCTGCGGGTCCTGCGGGAAGGGCTTGCCGGTGGCGTCCTTGACGATGCCCTTGTAGGTCTCGCACAGGTCCTGCAGCACGTCGGCCGGCAGCTCGGCGTCGGTGGCGACGCCGGCCTTCTCCTTGGCGGACTCGAGCTCGCCGTCGAACCGCTCGCCCTCGATGCCGAGCACGATGCGGCCGTACATCGCGATGAACCGGCGGTACGAGTCGTAGGCGAACCGCTCGTCGGACGTGACCGCGGCGAGGCCCTTCACGCTGCGGTCGTTGAGGCCGAGGTTGAGGACCGTGTCCATCATGCCGGGCATCGAGAACTTGGCCCCCGACCGCACGCTCACGAGCAGCGGGTCGGCCGGGTCGCCGAGACGGCGCTTCATCGTGCGCTCGAGGCGGCCGGTGTGGCGGGCGACCTCGTCGGTGAGGCCGGTCGGCCAACCGGATCGCATGTGGGCGCGGCAGGCGTCGGTCGTGATGGTGAAACCCGGGGGGACGGGCAGCCGCAGCACCGAGGTCATCTCGGCCAGGTTGGCGCCTTTGCCTCCCAGGAGGTCCTTCATCTCCATCGGAGCCCGCTTGTGGCTGTGGTCGAACGCGTAGACGTAGGGCACGACCGATTCCCCTCTAGATCTGCGGTGGGCGTGGCATGACCAAACGAGCCTACGCCTCACGGTCGGTGACCTGCGCCAACGGACC